>CAUUCX010000001.1:0-21154 GCA_963543615.1 uncultured Eubacteriales bacterium
CAAGCAGGCTCAAGTTTTCGCTTTTAGCAATCGCTTTTAATGCGGTATCTCTTAAAAATTCTGAAAAGGACATACCGCATTTTTTAGCGTAATCATTGATAGTTTCATACGCTGTAACAGGCAAAGTGATATTTTTTCTAATAGTGTTCATAGCATCATCTCCTTATATCTCTATTATACACACCATACACACTGTGTCAACTGATTTTACTTTAACTTGTTTCCCTTCGCACTTTGCCTTATTCTCCGGAACTTCGAGTTTGCGATATCAGCCTGCGGAGACTTTCAGCGCTTCGCTCATATCTATTTTACGGATTTTCCCGAGATTGATCAGATTGACCAATAAATAGATTATCAGCCCTGAACCCGATGCCGCGGCAAATCGCCAAAATTCAATTTGCACCGGAATATATCCGTCTATTTTCATCATGGCAAACTGTATAAGCTGCGGCAATGCGATCCACAGCAAAGGCGCCACCGCTATGGAAATGAGAATTAAAACTATGGTAGATGTAGTTACATAGAATTTTCGAATCTCCGAATTCGTGTATCCGAATATCTTCAAATATGCGATCTGCCTGCGAGCTCTGTCCAAAACGATCTTTGTAAGCACATAATAGACCGCCACATATATGGATATCGAGAGCATCAGCATGATTTTGGAAACATCTCTAAAAACTTTGGTAAGCTGATCGCCCATGTTTTTTATCGTTTCGGTGGACATGCTGCTTATAACTATTTCCGAAGGCAAGTCCAATGCTTCATCGGACAGCAGCGAATTGTAATAATATTCATCGAATCCCAAAAGTGAATTGACATATTTCTGTGAGGCGAACACCGCCAAACCCGCGGAATAATCGTTTACACCTTTTACCTTGAATTCATATTTCTTGCCGCGTATTTTATCATCCAATTTCAGGGTATCGCCTGTATCGACTTTTAATCTTTTCGCAGCTCCCTCGGAAATGTAGGCTTCATTGTGCTTCAGATTATAATCCTTGAAATATTTGTTATCATCGCCTATACCGAAGAGCTGAACGCCGAGTTCTTTTTTGAGATGTTTTTGATTTGCGGACAGCCCGACATGGGTTATTCTTGAGAAGTTTTCATCTTCACTGCTCACTATTCCCCCGATCGATTGCGTTTCCGACAATGAAGTCGGCATATCCGACGCGCTTACCATCAGGATTTGATCCTCCGGCAGCGGCGCGCGCAGATCGTATTGATGGGAATAGTGCAATTTGTCGTCTAAAGTTTCCATGTAGTTTTCAATTAGAGGTTTTACCGAAAGACCGTACATCAGCAGCATATTGGCGATGAGCACTCCACACATGAGCACCGCATAGACATTGAGATTTCCTCTGAAGATGCGCAAGCGCACGCGCCTTGGGAATGACAGGTTTTTAAGTTCAAACGCTTCTCTTGACGTGGCATGTATCAAGTTTCCGCGCAGAAAATCTATAATTGAAAATCTCAATTTGCGAGCCAAGGTGATGTAATTGATCACGAGCACCAATGCAATAGGGGTGAGGGTTGTGATTGCGAATGCTCTCGGGTTTATAAGCGTTACTTTGGGAAACAGGCTGTAGCTGTTGTAATACAAATTAAAATAGATATCCTTTACAAAAGCATAAGCGGCGATATTTCCGACCATGCAGGAAATCAGCGTTACAAAGAGAGGGAGTTTAATATAATGCTTAATTATCTCTTTTCGGCTGTAGCCCATCGCCTGCAATGTGCCGATTATGGGAGCTTCTTCTTCCAGCGTGGCTCTTGAAATTGCGGCAAAGACAAATGCGACGATCATGAGCGCAAGTACCATCATGATGGTGAACATCGGAACATCTCCGCCCATGTCATCTTCAACGAAATGCAGGGCGGGGTTGAAAGCGGCGATGGTCATATCCGTGACATTCCCGCCTTTTAGAGATATCGCCTTTGCCAATTCTTTTATGTGTTCGGTCTTATCCTTGATGCTTTCCAAATTATCCGTTGAAACCGATGGCGCCGCATCTGCATTCTTATCCGCACCGTATACATATGAGTATCTATATATGCACCTGCCTTCGTCGATGGCTTCAAACTGCGCGGGGCTCACAAGTCCGAGACAAAAATTATCGTTATTCATCAAAAATTCCGACCTGCTTTTCATGAGCGACGAGTAATCCGGCAATGCGGCGATGCCGACGATCTCATATGAGGTTTTGCCGATTTTTATCGTGTCGCCTATGGTATAACCGTTGTTTTTAGCGAACAATCGTTCAATTGCGATTTCACCCTCTTTTTTCGCAAAGCGCCCCTCGAAAAGCGCCGGCTTGTTTATGTGCATGCGATTTTGAAAGATTCTGTAGATTTTATCCTTGGATTCGAATTCGCGGAAAAAGGCTTTTTCATATGCGCAATCCTGTTCTGCGAATGCGGCAAGCGCTTCCGCATTGAGCGGTCGATTTACGGTTATCTGCCCATCTTCAACATTGCCGGTTTTCCACGAATCGCGATAGATTTTTTCGACCGAGCCCTGCACTATATAAAAGGAAGATATAAAACCTATCAGCACGAATATAACTGTAAATATAGCGGCATAACGCCCTTTATTGCTGCGCAGCTCACGCAGATATCTCTTTCCCATGCAGTTCACCGCCTTACCATCTTAATTCACGCGCAGGCACAATCTCCGTGTTCTTTTGCTGCTCTATCAGCATGCCGTCGCTCATTACAAATGAACGATGAGCCATTTTTGTTATTTCGGAATTGTGCGTTGCAATCAAAAATGTTGTACCCAATTTATCGTTTATCCCCTGAATCAAATCCAGCACATCCAGCGATGTTTCATAATCAAGTGAGCCGGTCGGTTCATCGCATATCAGCAGTGCCGGATTTTTTATCATAGCTCTGCCTATGCTCGTGCGCTGCTGCTGTCCGCCCGAAAGCTGACTCGGGAATTTATTTTTATGTTCCGTTAAACCGAGCACTTCAAGCAAGAGATCCAAGTCCAAAGGTTTTTTACTCAAAAATGCCCCTATTTCGATGTTCTCTTTAACAGTCAAATTAGGTATGAGATTGTAGAACTGGAAAACGAAGCCGAGGCTTTCTCTCCTGTATCGACCGAGCTGATCCCCGTTCAGATGTGACAGGGATTTCCCGCCGACTAAAACTTCTCCGCTGTCCATCTTGTCTATGCCGCCGATTATATTCAGCAATGTGGATTTGCCCGATCCCGAAGGTCCGAGAAAGGTGCATAATTCGCCTCGGGCAATTGTGCAGCTGATCCCTTTCAGAACATCATATGATATGTCCCCCATCCCGTATGATTTACGCAGGTCGTTTATTTCTAAAAACATGATTTTTCTTCTCCTCCTAAGCAGTGGGTTGCATAACGCTAACAATCTGCAACCATTATACCCTTAAAGGCAGCAATTGTAAAGGGTTTGTGATAGGTAAATATGCAATATGGGATTGAAAAAAGGAATTGCCTATGGTATTATTTGCGTGCGAGTGAGGCGATTAAATTCCCTGAATTTGTATTGCTCGTCTCTCTAAATATTTATTTGAAAATGCGAAAAATTTGCTTCTCTTTTCGGATTTTTCCAAATAGACAGTTTTATTTATGCATATAGTGCATTTATATGTGATGCATTATATCAGGGTGCTTAAAAACATTTTTTAAGGAGGTTTTATCATGAGTGTTTCCAAGTATATGGGTGTATTTCTCGCCGGAGTGGCATGCGGCACGATGGGCGAGAAGGTGCTTGCGAATCCTACCGTGCGCAAGGCTCTTGTCAACGCGACGGCGGTTGGACTGAAGGTGAAGGACGAGGTGATCGAAAAGGCTGTTGCTCTTCAGGAGAATGCCGGAGATATTTTAGCTGAGGCAAAGGCTCTCAATGAGGCGAAGGATGCCGCTGCAATTGGCATGGTATCTGAAAATTAAGGGGTTCTTCAATGAAGTTTATAATAAAACATGAGTCCCGGGGGCGCATGCGCATCGATACCATGTGTAAGATGATGTCTTTTGCGGATGCCGATTTGCTTGAGTTTTGGCTCGCTAATCGACCCGGCATCACCAAGGCGAAGGTTCATGTTCGCACGGGGAGCGCAATAATAAATTATACCTGCTCACGTGAGGAGTTGTTGCGCATGATTACCGAATTTTCTTTCACGGATAATGAATATGCGGATACCGCTATTTTGAGCACGCGCGAGGTTAATCACGAGTATTTCGGGAAATTATGCAATCTTGTGATTAGGAAAGTTCTCACAAAGACCTTGCTGCCGGGGCATCTGCACGATGTGTATGTGACATCGCGGGCATCGCGATATTTTTTCACAGTGCTCAAGGAGCTGTGGAATCGGAAGCTGACTGTGACCGTGCTCGACACTATTTCTCTCGCGCTTTCGATAGGGCGAAAGGAGTTCGGCACTGCAAGCTCGGTGATGTTTTTGCTCGATTTCGGTGAAATCATAGAAGAATGGACGCGCAAGAAATCGATCGGCGATTTGGCAAACAAGATGGCGATAGATGTCACTTCGGTTTGGCGCTACGGTAACGGTCAATTTGAGAATGTGCCGTGTGATTCTGTGAGCGAGGGCGATCTAATTCGCGTGCATGTGGGGAATATGATTCCGTTTGACGGTATAATCGAGCAGGGCGATGTTATGGTGAATCAGGCATCGCTGACGGGCGAATCAATTCCGGTTGCAAAAACTTTGGGCGGAATGGTCTATGCCGGAACGGTTCTCGAGGAAGGCGACTGTGTGCTGCGCGTGACCGCGACAACGGGCGACAGCCGCTATGACAAAATCGTGAAAATGATAGAGCAATCCGAGAATTTGAAGTCGGAGATGGAGGAAAAGGCGAGTGCGCTTGCGGACAGATTGGTTCCATATACCTTGCTTGCGGGTCTGCTGACCGGGCTGTTTACATGGAATCCCAACAAAATTGCGGCTATGATGATGGTGGATTTTTCATGCGCTTTGAAGCTTGCGATGCCGCTGTCGGTTTTATCGGCGATGCGCGAGGCGAATGATTACAGCATCATGGTTAAGGGTGGAAAGCATCTTGAATACATGGCAAATGTCGACACTATGGTGTTCGATAAAACGGGGACTCTCACAAAGGCTACGCCGAGGGTTGAGGATGTGATTCCGTTCGACGGCAGCGACCCCGATGAAATGCTCAGAATAGCTGCAAGCCTCGAGGAGCACTTCCCGCACTCCATGGCAAATGCGGTAATAAAGGCCGCCGACGAGCGTGGGCTGGTTCACGATGAAATGCACGCGGGTGTGGAATATGTTGTAGCACACGGCATATCGAGCAAACTTGATGGCGAAAAGGCGATAATCGGCAGCTATCATTTTGTGTTTGAGGATGAGAAATGCGTGATACCGGCCGGCGAGGAGGAAAAATTCAAATCGCTCAGTCCGTCTCCGTTCTCTCAGTTGTATCTTGCGATTTCCGGCAGGCTTAAAGCGGTGATATGCATATCCGACCCTTTAAGAGATGAGGCGCGCTCCGTTATAGAGGCGCTGCGAGGAAGAGGTATCGGCAATATAGTAATGCTCACGGGCGATAATGAAAATACCGCAAGGGTAATCGCCGAAGCGCTTGATTTCGACAATTTCAAGGCGGGCATTTTGCCGGATGAAAAGGCGGCATATATCGAGTCTGAACGTGCAAACGGTCAGCTTGTTGTAATGGTTGGCGACGGCATCAACGATTCGCCGGCGCTTTCCGCTGCGGATATGGGCATCGCGATAGGCGACGGTGCTGTGATCGCCAGGGAGATCGCGGATGTGGTAATAGCCGCGGAGGATCTCAATGAGCTTGTGGTATTAAAGGATATTTCCGATGCGCTCGTTCGCAGAATAAGACAAAATTACAGATTTATCATGGGCTTTAACGGAAGTCTGATGTTGCTCGGAGTTTTGGGTTTGATGACACCTACAACTTCCGCAATGCTTCACAATATGTCTACATTGGGCATCAGTTTGAAGAGCATGACTAATTTATTGCGCAAATAAAAATAGAATTGCAAAAGGAGCAAATTAAGCGGCGCTCCGGGAACCATACGGATGGTTTCCGAAGTGCCGCTTATTTGTTTTTTGATTATCCGTATGCGCATTTACATGGCATATTCCGGACTCAAATTTTATTATACAGCTGATAGTAATATCCTTTGCGTGCCAAGAGTTCCTCATGTGTCCCCTGCTCGGCAATTCCGCCATCCGCCATGACGATTATGCGATCGGCATTTACAACAGTTGACAGTCTATGCGCTATTGTAATGGTTGTGCGCCCTTTCGCAAGCTGCTCCAAGGATTCCTGCACAACTATCTCACTCTTGTTGTCGAGGGCGGATGTCGCTTCGTCAAGTATCAGGATAGGCGGATTTTTGAGGAATACCCGGGCGATGGAGATTCGTTGTTTCTGTCCGCCGGACAGCTTGACTCCCCGCTCTCCGACATATGTGTCAAATCCTTCTTCCAATGCCATGATGAAATCATATGCGCCTGCGAGCCGCGCTGCATCCTCCACTTCTTCCTGTGTCGCATCGGGTCTGCCGTATAGAATATTCGCCCCTATGCTGCCGGAGAACATGTAGACATCCTGCTGAACTATACCTATATTATTGCGAAGGGAATGCAGTGCTATATTGCGAACGTCGATCCCATCTATCTTCACTGCGCCCTTATTCACATCCCAAAATCTCGGGATCAGGCTGCAAATCGTGGTTTTTCCCTCGCCTGAAGGTCCCACGATTGCCACGTTTTCGCCCGGTTTTACGCGCATGCTGAAATCGGTGAGCACATTTTCCAAATCTTCCGCATAGCGGAATGTAATATTTTCAAGCTCAATTTCACCGCGAATATTTTCTAAATTCACGGCATCCTGTGCATCCACTATATTCGGCTTTTCATCCATGATTTCCGCAAAGCGTTCGATTCCTGTGATGCCCTTTTGAAATTGCTCCGTGAACTCAACGATGCGCCGAACGGTCATGAGCATGCTGCCCACATACATTATGTAAATTATCATATCGGGAGGCGCTATTTCCCCGCGCAGCATGAGCACGCCGCCGAGAGCGATGACAATCAGATACATGATTCCATCGAATAGCCGCGTGACGGTGAGGAAATTCGCAAATGAACGATAGAACATCTTTTTGATGCCTAAAAATTTGGAATTGTCCATTTCAAATTTCTCAATCTCTATATCCTCATTCGCAAATGATCTTACAACGCGAACACCCGATATGCTATCCTCTATCCTTGAATTCAGCTCGCCAATTTGCTTCCGCTGCGCTTTTTGTGCGTATCGCATACCCTTGTTGAAACGCCTTGCAAGCAGTATCATCATCGGGATTGTGGCATATATGGCGACGGTAAGGATCGGGTTCACATTAAAGAGAATCGCAAATGACACGATAATTTTTATGCCGCCGATAAAATATTCCTCCGGGCAGTGATGCGCAAATTCCGTGATGTCAAAAAGATCGTTTGTAAGGCGCGACATGATCTGACCGACTTTGTTTTCATTGTAAAATTCATCTGAAAGCGTTTGCAGATGGCAGTAGAGATCGCTGCGCATATCCGTTTCTATCTTCGCGCCCATGATATGCCCGACATTCGCCATATAGTAGCCTGCAAACAGCTCGATCAGCTTGATGGTGGCGAAGAGAAAGGAGCATTTAACTATCGCCTCGACTGTAAGCAGCCCCGCACCCTGCATTCCCAAATTTGCCAAATGCCGCAGTATCAAGGGCAAAATCATCTCGGAGCCGGTAGTAAGAGAGGCGCAGAAAAGATCCAACAGCAATATTCCCTTATATCTCTTAAAATACGGGCGAAAACGCCCAAGCAAGTACAAATTGTGTTTCATGAATCTTTAAACTCCTATTCCATATCCTCACATATTATACATAATCATAACCCGTTATCTCGCCGCCTTGAACTTGCAGATGAAAGCCTCGTCCCGGTTCGGGCATGCGCCTGAATGTATGGTCGAATTCATCCGGGAAGGTGATCTCCATGGTTTTGCCGATCACTCCGCCATGGCATACCATCACAGTGCGGGCTTCCTGCTCTTTGTGCCGGAGACTGAGTTCTTTTTTTGCATGTGTTGCAAGCAGATGTTTGAGCCCCCGCCCTATTCGCACGCTGAAAGACTCGCGACTGTCACCGCCGCCGGGCAACGGCAAATTTGAATATTCCGGTTTCAGCCAATTCTGATAAAAATCATCTCTCAATATTTCTTCCTGCGGAGTGCATTCGTAATCCCCGAAATTGAATTCGCGAAAATCATCAATTATATCAAATGCCACCTCTCCCCAGATGTGTTGCAGTGTCTGTATCGCCCTGGTCATGCCGGATGTGTAGAAGCTTATGTCATCCCCTTTGGGATAAATTTCACCCGCTATATATTCATCAAGCTGCGAAAAAGCCTCCGGTATCAGCGGAATGTCCGCTCCGCCATAATACCAATCCTTTATATTCCCTTCTGTAAGACCGTGGCGAATTAAAAAAATTGACGAATTTTTCATGATTTAATGAATTCCTTTCCCCATATGGCGCATCTCCTCCGCTTTATTTAAAAAGCTTGTTCGGAAGCGTGTTTTATGCGCCGTAATTTCTTCTCCTGATTTTATATGCCCTGTATTCTCCCGCCTAATCGCGGAAGTTAGCTAAAGCTTCTCTGCAAATCCCGATATCAGTGTTCGCAATATCCGATTATTTACATCAAAAGGAATTTCATCTATCCTGCTTACGGGTAAAATATTGAGCGATGTGCCGCTGATTGCAGCCGCATTCATTTCCGGCAGTTCGGTCATGCTTACAAAACGTTTGTCTACTTGTATTCCCCTTTCTTCCGCCGCCTCCAGGACTTTTGCGCGCGTTACGCCGAGCAGCACCGAAGCATCGGGAGCGGTTATGATTTTGTCATCTTTGATAAAAAATATATTGGCGCGTTCACATTCATATATATTGTTGTCATGAATGTACAGCATCTGAAATGCGCCTACATTCTCTCTGATTCTCACTATCTCCTCACGCTGCTTTGCATCGAGGGATTTTACATTAGGATTTTCACGCTTAAACTTGTATGTGGCAAGAGGCACTCCATTTTTTATCTCCGCTTCCCCGGGGTATTCCCCTTCAAAGGCTTCCACGATCCTCGCGGCATCCGAATTGATTTTGATTCTTATATTGAAGTTTTTGGGATCCTTTTTGCCCTGATCTTTACTGCGTTTTTCAGCTACGGATTCTATCTCCGATATCAGCTCATCGCAGCTGATTCGCATGCCTCCATAATGCTCTAATGATTTTTGCAATCGCAAGAGATGCTCATGCAAAAAAAGGATTTTCCCATCCATCACGCGCAGCACTTCATATACCGTATACTCTTGCCTGCTCAATTCACATCCCTCCGTTTTTCTTGCGTACTCGTTTATTGTAACACAAAAGCCCCGCCGTTTGCACGAAACTGCGGAGCTTTTACCATGCGTCGTAGTCGTCACTTTTTCAAGTGAGCTGCATCAATGATTGTACTGCCGAACTTCACCTATGTGCATTCGGCGGCGAGGCGTTTTTACATCATTCCGCCCATTCCGCCCATTCCGCCTCCCATCGGCGGCATAGCCGGCTCTTCCGACTTGATCTCCGATACGCAGCTTTCCGTTGTAAGCAGCATGCTTGAAGCGGATGCCGCATTCTGGAGCGCATAACGGGTTACTTTTGCAGGGTCTACAATTCCAAGCTTCATCATGTCAACATATTCTTCCGTATCCGCATTGAAACCGATGCCCGATTTACCGTCCTTGATTTCAGCCACCACTACGGAGCCTTCGAATCCCGCATTTTCGGCAATCTGTCTTACCGGCTCTTCAAGCGCTCTTTTAATTATTGCCGCACCGGTTTTCTCATCGCCCGAAAGCGTCTCGATCAGCTTCTCTACCGCAGGAATTGCATTTACAAGTGCCACGCCGCCGCCGGCAACGATACCTTCTTCAACCGCCGCCTTTGTAGCATTGAGCGCATCTTCCATTCTGAGTTTCTTTTCTTTGAGCTCGGTTTCGGTAGCGGCACCCACTCTGATAACGGCAACGCCGCCTGTAAGCTTCGCAATTCTCTCAAGAGTTTTTTCTCTGTCGAATTCCGATTTCGTTTCAGCCGCCTGTGCTCTGAGCTGTTTTACTCTGTCATCGATCTTGGCTTTATCGCCCACTCCGCCGACGAGCACGGTATTTTCTTTATTGATTTTTGCGGAAGCCGCTCTGCCGAGCAAATCGATGGATGCTTCCTTTAAGTCATATCCGAGACTGTCGGAGATGACCTGCCCGCCGGTAAGTATGGCAAGATCATCCATCATCGCCTTTCTTCTCTCTCCGAATCCCGGAGCCTTGATTGCAACGCAGTCAAATGTTCCTCTCAATTTGTTTACCACAAGAGTTGCAAGCGCTTCTCCATCCACATCTTCGGCGATTATGAGAAGTTTGCCGCCCGCCTGCACAACCTGCTCAAGAAGCGGGAGGATTTCCTGTATATTTGAAATCTTTTTATCGGTGAGGAGTATGTACGGATTCTCAAGTACCGCTTCCATTTTCTCCGTATCGGTAACCATGTATGCGGAAAGATAACCGCGATCGAACTGCATGCCCTCTACAACTTCAAGCGTTGTGCCGATCGATTTCGATTCTTCCACGGTGATCACGCCGTCTTTACCTACTTCTTCCATGGCATCGGCGATCATTGCGCCGATTTCAGAATCTGCCGCGGAAACGGAAGCGGTCTGCGCGATATTCTCTTTTGATTCAACCGTTTTTGAAAGGTTTTTGATCTCGCCGACAGCAACATCAACGGCTTTGTTTATGCCCTTTTTGAGCTCCATCGGATTCGCACCCGCTGCAACATTTTTGAAACCCTCTTTGATTATGATTTGCGCAAGCAATGTTGCCGTTGTGGTTCCGTCGCCCGCCACATCATTTGTTTTGGTCGCGACTTCTTTTACGAGCTGCGCACCCATATTTTCCACCGCATCCTCAAGCTCAATCTCTCTTGCAATCGTTACGCCGTCATTTGTGATGAGCGGTGAACCGAATTTTCTGTCTAATATAACATTCCTGCCTTTAGGTCCAAGAGTGATCTTGACGGTATCCGCCAAGTGATCCACACCTGCCTGCAATTTTCTTCTGGCGTCTTCGCCGTAAAATAATTCTTTAGCCATTGTTCATTCCCCCTAAATTTTTTATATGTTTTACATATTTTTTAACATATTGATTGTTCGGCACTTAAATTGATGCCCGAACACATTCCCGCTACTCAAGCGTTGCCAGGATATCATTCTGGCTTATGATGATGTATTCTGCGCCGTCACGCTTGATCTCCGTGCCCGCATATTCCGAGAATACAACCATATCGCCTGTTTTCAGCTCCATCTTCACATCGTCGGTACCCGGTCCCACAGCCATTACCTCTGCTACCATCGGCGCTTCTTTTGCGTTCCCGGTAAGGATGATCCCGCTCTGCGTTTTTTCCTCAGCCTCAACCCTTTTGATTACCACCTTATCTCCAAGCGGCTTAATTCCACAACTCATACTACACTCCTTTCAAAACTATATTAAATATTTTGTCTATCTTTGTTCTTGTTGTTAGCACTCTATGCACATGAGTGCTAACACATATAAATTTAACACTTATATTTCTCCCTGTCAAATATATTTTATTTATATGAGGCTCAAATATGAAAATCCACATTAACAAGAATCAAACTCCGCAACTGAATTGAGATGAGGCTTGAACATCAGCTTTGTGTCTCCAATTTTTGTAGCAGGCTTCATCTCGATGCGGAGTTTTGCATTGAATATCGAGTTTTTAGTCTTGTTCCTTGATTACAACCAGATCGGCTCCCGGAATCTTATCTTCGCTTATCTCAAATAATCTCACGAGGGTTTGACCCGCCACGATATCGGCGGTGGAAGCAAGCGTATATGACTGTCCGTCGGCAGACAATTTATAGCATATGGCATTTTCCCTTATATCCACATAATTGCCCGATTTTATCTTAACGAGACGCGGCTCGGCCGAGTCAAGCTCGGTCCAGGTATTCCCCGGGTTCAATTCGACAAGCTTTCCCTCAAAAGCCTGTGTAACATTGAATACGCTCTGAACCTCCCCGTTATGGAGGTTTATCTCATATATATCTCCCTTAAAAATATCGGCTGTGCTCGGAATTGAGCTGATTCCATCAAGGCAAAGCCAGCTTATGGTCTTTCCTGCGACTATACTTTCCAAAGTTTTTACAGCCTTCTCTTCTGCATTTACAGCCATTCCGATACCGTTTATCACACCATATGCTCGCCCCGAAAATCCCACATCCATAGGAAGTATCATCGCCTCTATGCGACCGGCGGCATCGGTCTTATACCATGCCGGGGTTTCGGTATTCTTATATTTATATATGGTGCTCAACTGCAATTCGGCGTTTTTAGGGAACTCCATATTTTTCTTATAATCAGCTTTTTTGCCATAAGCATACACTTTCAAATTATCTGAAAACTTCATATCCCCAAACTTGTTCATCTCCGAATTTATCATATCCTTTGTGAATTTATAATCATCTATATTCAGCATCTGCACTGAATTGTCCGGTTTTGGGGCATTGCCCTCTCTTGTCTTGGCAGCGAATTTTTCAATCTCGCTTTTCTTATTGTAGATGCAATAACCCGCCAGCCATTTCGGTGCGTTATTATACTTTTCCGCAAAAGAGAGATATGCTTTTTCTTTCTCGGATTCAGGCAAACTCGACAAATCGACCATGCCGCTTAACAGATTTTCCCGAGCAGCTTTCTTTATATATCCCTGTTTCCAATCGCCGATGATTTCAGCATCATTCACACCCGAAGCTCTGAGCACCATTGCAAACAATTCCACGGAATTTACAGGCATGCTCGGTCTGAATGTTCCGTCACCATAGCCTTTTACAATTCCTTTTGCCGCCGCATAATCCACAAACGGCTCCGCCCATAAGGCACCGGACATATCATTGAATCTCCCGCCATACATGCTATCCTGCGTTGGAGTGCCATAAAGCATGCTCGGATTTACGGTTCGAATAATCATAGCACATGCTTCCGCCCTTGTAATCTGTTTATCACCATGAAACAGTCCATCGATATCTCCTGTAATTATCCTTCCCTTTATCAACTCGAATATAGGGCTTGCATAGGGTTTTCCCTCCAAATCGGACGGCATTGTCGATCCCGCACTCGCAGAAACTTCCATAGGTTTTGCATCATCTGCATATGTCGCCGCTGCGACAGGCTCCCCCAAGAACAATCTTCCACCCATGAATGCGAGCACAAACAATGCAAGAATAAGTGCAATCTTCACATAAACCGGCATCGTTTTCCCGCCATTTTTTATTTCGCTTTTGAGATCATTCATCCTTATATTCCCCCTATCATCTGATTATTTCAGGCATATCGTCTATTTACGATTAACATATTCTCCTGAAAACAGCTATTATTTTGCAATCTCAATCTTGAATTTCACCGTATCGCTCACACCATGTGAAGTTACCGTGTATGAAATTTCCCTGGTATCTCCATCGGAAAGCCCCTTGATTTTGCCCTTCCAGATTCCGTCGGCATGTGTTCCTGAATCGAAAAATATCTGCGAAGAAGTGATTTTGGCGGACTTGTCCACAAGTGTGATCTGCACATCAATCGTTCCCGTCCCGGCATCAAAAGTATAGATCGGTACGCTTCCCGCTTGCACTGCGAAAGTTTGAGCGAATTTATACACATTCCCCGTGTTTCCCTTTGCGCTTATTTTTAATGTATACACCGTTGCACGTTTGCCGTCTTCAAGAACCTGTATGCGTATGGTTTTTTCATCACCGGCAGCGATCGGCAGCTCAAGCTGATCTTTTGTATATGCGGCGAATGCGCTACTGCCCTCGGCGAATTTTATGGCCGAAACTCCCGCAGATCCCGCCTTTATCAAGACTTTGTTTGTACCGAAAGGCAGCGTGACCCTATACTCCGTTACCGCCGCAGTGCTCGAAAATTCGGGCTCAAGATTGAGTCTTTGCCCATTGGAATTGCCATCCTTAAATGCATCGACGCTCAATGCGTTCAACATTGATGTAGGCACGGTTCCCTGCACTCTGGAACTGTATATGGTCGAATATTTACCGTTTGCATAGAGCACGGAATAGACTATATATTCTTTTTTCTCATCAAGCCCCGTAAATGCCGATAGCGAGATGGTGCTGTTTGCACTTATGGCGGAAGATTTCCTTTGATTATATGGAAGTGTGAATCCCTGCGCATCCTTTCCTTCCTTTATTTGAGATTCACTCGGTGAAAGTTTATCGCGATCCAATACGACCGCATACACCGTGCCGCTCATATTTGCTTTTGCTTTAAGCGTGATGGAACTCCCCACGCGAGAAGTATCGACAAAGAGCGCAGGTTTATCCGAAGGCAGCTGCGAATAATTGCCCGTTCTGAAATAGTAGGATTTTTCCTGCAGCATGTTTCCGCTTTCGTCTTTCAGCATATTCGCACGCTGAACCACATAGTACGTGGTGTTAGGCTTGAGAATGGATTTAGGAGCCAAGTGAATCTCCCTGCCCGACGAATAAAGTGCCGGCGTAAAATCAACCAGACTGCCCGTTCTTGAGCCTTCTCTTATATCGTATGATGCGGTGACATCGCTGAGGCTGAGCGCATATCCATCCTTATATTTTACGGAAAACGGATACTTGAGCACTATCTTGACATCTTGTCTGACATTGGTTTCGGCGCTGCGCGGCGAGGCATTGAACCCCAGCTCACTCTGCTGTCCCGTAAGAACCGGCTTGTCCGTTACACCTGCGAGCACCTGTACATTCAACGGCTGCTTACTGTAGCGAACTTTATTCGCTCCCACGATCATTTTGTGTATTGTGCCGTCTCCGTAAAAATTGGATTCGGTATTTACATTCGCCTCCCTGATATTTGATGCACCGTCAAGCGTAACATTTGTCGCTCTCGCCTGCTGTGTAAGCGTGAGCTTTTGAACTTCCGCACTCGTAAGATACAGATTCGCGGAATAGCCGTCTACGCTGATTTCTTTTATCTTTCCCTTTACGGTGGTGCTGGCGCTACCGCCCACAGACAATTTACGCACACCCTCACCGAAAACTCCGGTCGTGAGTTTTACGCATTCTATCGATGCATTTGCCGCTACCGCCATATCCACCACGGTCGAATCTCCCGATATTTCAACGCGAACCGGAGCAAGTTTGCGCTCTACCACCGTTTTTGCGATTCTCGAATTTTCAATTTTTACGCTGTTCATTCCTCCGCCGTTTACGATCAGGCTGCCGAGTATAACGCAATTTTTAATTGAAACATCGCCATCGCCGACTTCCTTTTGCACGGTGACAATTCCGGTGTAAATACCGTCTGCAATACTTGTTCCCGGGGAAGTGATATCATATTTATCCTTTACTATCTTCTCTTTAGTAACTATATCCATCAATATTTTTGCTGTCTGTGCACGAGTCAAATTGTCCACAGGATGAAGAAGTCCGTCATTATATGCGCCTATATAGCCTTTTGAAACCGCATTGCCAATTGATACCTTTGACCAATCGGAAACGCTGTGCATGTCGCCGAATCCGGAGAGATCACTTACCGCCTGTGCCGTGTTGGGCACGATTCTCGATATGATTACAGCTGCTTCCTGACGCGTGATGTAGTCCTCCGGCTTAAACTTATTGTCGTCATAACCGGTAATATATGCCGCGGCTATACCCTTTGCAATCTCATTGTAATACCATTCATTCGCAGGCACATCGGTAAATTTGATATTCCCTGCCACATTAAGACCAAGTGCCGAATTTATCATCTTTGCGAACTGCGCACGAGTAACCGGTGCATCGGGCTTGAATGTACCGTCGGGGAAGCCGTTGATGAACCCCTTCTCCATTCCCTGCTGAATCTGAACTTCCGCCCAATGTCCCTTAATATCTTTCGCGCTCTTCGCAGGCAATGTCTCGGCTTGCGCCCATGCGGGAATCGAAACTGTAGTCAAAAGTGCCGCCAACAATATGGCAATTGCTTTTTTTGATTTGTATTTCATATTCATAAAATTTTCCCCCTCAATATTCAAAGAATTTATTTCCTCATAAAAGCGGATTTCTTACAAAATCTCAACATGGAGAAAAAAATCAACTTTCTTTGCTGAACCTACCCCAATGATAGCATTATGAGGGGGAAAAATAAACTGTTACGGCACAACTGCAACGAGAATGTAATAATCGCGGCTAATACAATCTGTGCAAACGCCCTTCACGAATTTCATCTTTAACGAATATGACAACTTCATGCTTTTTAGTTATTCCGCCGCTGTAATGCGCCGTAAATATAAAGCTCAGTTTCTGCCCCGTTGTCCCGATCCCGGCGGATTTGCCGAGTTGTTTTTGCAGAGCATTGCTGAATATGCTGCCCGCATAGACGGACTTATTCCCCGTCTTTTTGAGCTGTGCGCTGTATGCGGGATATTCCTTTATCCTCACATCGACCTTTTTCGGCATCCCCGCTACTTTCGCGGAAAGTACAAATTTTTCCCGCGAGTAAAAGACATTTTCATTCCGTTGATTTTGCGGATTTTTCGCATTATGCTTAAGTCGGATTTGTTCCCATTTATCGGTATGCCTGACTTCACCCGCAATCCCCATTTCACGAATCACATCAAAACCCATATTGTCAAATCCTGCGCCATCCTTATCGCGCACCGTGGCGACCACATCGTAATGACCGACTTTTGCAACATCCTTCAACAGTCCTGTTTCTACAATCGGATACTTGCCTTTATCGTTTGCGGCGATATTCTCCTTGAAAATTTTCTGCACAAGTTTCCCGTTATAGTACACTTCTATCAAAACGGACAGGCTGTCCTTATCACGATCGTCCACTTCCACTGCAAGCGCGTAATATTCATCTTCTTTTACAGGCGACGGACTTGTTTTTATGGATTTGATCCAAGGTGCATTGCCCGGAGCTATACCCCGCACATAGAATACTATTTCACTCTTTTTCGACAGTTTATCGTATGCAGCATTTCCGGTGCTGTCGCGCTGCCAATGTCTTACCACATATTTTCCGTCTTTTGCGAATCGCTCTATCGGTTTATCGAGCACTTTGCCTTTGCCGGGATGCACATTTCCGGCGGCATCCGCTATATATTCCGCAAGTTCTTCCTCGCCGTCATTGTACGGAGTGTGTTCATAGCTCCAAAAGCTTGCTCCCGACGGATCATTTTCATAATCGCTGTATTTAACCCCGTATATGACCTTTTCATTTTTCTTATACACTCGAGCGGAGGCAGCCTTTTTACGCAGCTGCTTTGCATTCTCGGCTTTCAAATTTTTCAATTCAAAGCCCGTGATTTCATCAATGGAGTTCCCATGAATCCGCTCGGCATACACCTTATGCCCCGACTCATCGATATAATAAAGTTGCAAATTTCTTATGAGCGCTCCATCCTCGCCGTCGCTTTTCAGGTTTTCAAAATCAATCGTCACCAAAGCTTCCTTGCTCGCAGCCCCCCGCGGCATGAAGATCTGAACATTTTTTTGAATCTCATCCCCTTTAAGATAATTCGAATTGTGCAGCTCCGGCGTCATGCAAAGATCTTTGCATCCTTCCAGCTCCTTTGGATACATCAGGAAGTATCCTCCCACGGAAGGATAGCCGTATTTGGTCTTGAAATGAAAATCCATCACGCCATTTTTTGTGACATTGCCCAAAGCAGATATCCTTCCCGCAGAAAAGTCTTTATCATCATCATTGCGATTTGAAAATGAATAAACATTTTCATGCGTGAAGATAGAGCCTTCTACCCCATTGTGTACATACATTGACAAAAACGCCTTTACAGCTTCTTCCTTGATATCCCTCACTTGATACGATGTTGCCCATCCTTTTTCCGAAGTCTGCTCCGCCTTAATATCTACTCTTCTCGAGTCGTTTGCCCTGCATATTCTGCCGGAATGCGATGAAAGCAATGAATATTTATCATATGTTTTTATGCTTCCCGAACTGCGTTTCCATCCGCTTTCAAGCTCCATATCGTTATTTCGCCTAAAGTCGGTATCCATCGGTTTTTTCGGATCAATAATTTCACCATTTGCAAAAATCTCGGAATCGTTCTCGCTCTTGTATAGAATCAATGACGGGTTCATAAATTGCACTATATCATCCCAAGAATTTCTTTTCAGCGCAAAGGTATGCACTCCCGAACTCAAAAGATAAGGGGAAATATGCAAATTTTCACGTCTCCATTTTTGGCCTTTTTTCTTTTCTTCCGGCGTAAAAGGCAATTGCCCGTCGGCGATACCGTCAATATAGAAGCCCTTTTTCCACTCGTGCGGCGAATTGTATTTTATGCTGTATGCGTATTTCAATAACGCCACATACCCTTTCGGGACTTCGAATTTCCATACATGATTTTCTTTATCGGACCAATAGTGCTTTAAATCCGCCGATTCGCTTTTTTCAGCCCTGTATAGATTCCGCTTATCCACAGCGCTGATGTGATTATTCTCCATGTTCTGCACGACATTTAGCGATACTTTGGGTTCGTTTTCTCCCATGCCTTTATACTCGAATGAGGCGTAATATTCCCGCCCCGGCTCAAGCGCATATTTTCTGCTGAGTGAGCTTTTGCCGTCTGCGAGGTCTATGCGACTCAACTTGATGCTGTTTTCGTATTTGCCCGCCTCTATTGCCGAATTTTTTGCAGCATCGAGCAGTTCCGATATTTCACCCGCCGTGCGCACTTGCGATACAGTCCCCGCACGCATCTCCGGCGTCATGTAAACGACGGTGGCATTTTCATATGCCTGCGCTGCATCCAATTTTCTGCTGTATCCGACCATTCTGCTGTTATTATTCGGCGCAATTACTCTTGTAAGTATCTCGTATCTTCCGGGGAAGTCAAAACTTTTATCATCGCGCTGCCAGCTTATATCCGCCCTACAAGGTGCCGCTGATTTCAAATCCTTTTCATTCAGGCATGCCACAAAACCCAAATGGGATTCCCCAAAAATTGATGAACCCTTGTTCAACACAACTATCTCTCCCGTGTCTTGCGAAATGCGAGCACCTATCAATGCGGCATGTGCATGTGGATCGCAGGAGCCTTCATATACCATTTTAGACATACCGGCTGCTTTGGCGCTCATCCCATGCATATAGAGTCTTTTTCTCGCCTTGTTCCCTCTTTCAATCTTTTCAGATTCCGCTATATAACGGGCTGTGCCTGTTTCATCCTTAACAAATATGCAATATGCATCTCTATCCTGATTGATGCCGTTCGAAGGATCTATCTGCAAAATCTCTCCATCCGGGGTGATGCAAAAGAACACGCATTGCCGTATGCTCTCCCAGCCATGCGGCTTATTCAGTGTGAGTGCCAGCAATATATTGCCTCGGATATCCATATCGGCAACGGAAAGATTTGTTTGCCTGAAAGAGAAATAGTCATTATTTGACGGATTTTCTCCAAAATTCACTTTTGGGAGGGAAATTTCGTTATATTCCTCGGTTTCCGGTGAAAAAGTCACTTTTTTCAGTTCAATGGGCATGACAAAATTCCTTTTTGCCACATAGGTGATCTTACCGTTCATCAAGCCATGCCACAAGATAGTATCGGACTTCAACTTTGTAAATTTATGATTGCCGTCGTGCTTCATATGCAATGTCGAGATTCCGTCGCTATCCAAAAAATATAGGCGCATACCGTCATCGGAGACATAGTGCTGTGCACAAGGCAATGCAAATTCCAATTTCGCAAGCAGATCACCTGAATGAGCATCGAGCAAAAGGCTTTGTTTTTTATCCGTTAATACCGCCACTAAATACTTCCCTTTAGCATCCACAAACATGCGCATTTTTTCAGAATCGGGCGGATTATATGACCACCGCATTTTCCCGTCTCTCACGGAATTTGCATCAATTCGATGTTTTCCGGTGCAATTGTTGCCGTTTAGCTGTTCCTCGCAAACCGCACTGTACCATGTATCCTCGGTGCTGATTATATTGGAACCGCTCACACAGTTCATGCCGTTTATAAGGTGCTTTTCACCCAAGCGTTTAGTCGGACCCGCATTTATCTCTCCTGTGGGGATATAATGAATATGGGGATCGATGCCCTCATCTTTAAGGGCGATCTCCATGCTGCCGAACTTGGAAACAAGTTCATCTTCAAATTTTTTCTCCGCCACCACGCTTATCTCGGACTGCACCGCTTTTTGCAGATCCACACCCACAACGGGAGCTATATTGTCGACTTCGCTGACAGCCGTTGTCCGATCTCGTAAAAAATCGGCTTCACTTATAAACTCCGGCAGCGTATCTTCGATAAAATCATCGACAACTTCCAGCCCCATATCAAGCTTGCCCACACCCTCTTTTTGGAAACTGATTTTCTTCTTTGCGCCGAAAGAATAATCTCGGCTTCCCTGCAGGCTGAAAACATCTTTGCCGTCATATGTCCAAAAACGCTTGAGCTTATCTCCGTCGCTGATACTCACATCTTCCACTAAAATATCGGCGATATTGCTGTTTTCATTTCTTATATATCTCTCCTTGACGGCAATTTCGGCTTTTGGAGGGGAATCGGGAATCACATTAAATCTTATCACCTTTTCGGCGGTACGCCCGCTCTTTAGGAGCAGCGATACTCTGCATTCAAAATCGCGCCCGTTTTCACTTAAATCAGGTTTCTTCGTCAGGAACTCCAATGATATTTCGGCAAAACCGTCAGCTTTTTTCAGCTTCGTAAATTTCACATCTCTCGTCTTGATACACGAGCCGATGTGATGGGAATTTTCGGCATCCAAAATCGCTTTCTCGCCGCTTGTTTCATCCGTCATTTCAAGTTTGTATTCCTTGATTTCATCTCTGGGATCATAAATCAAATCGGCTGAAACCACCTGTCGCCTATTCTGCTTCTGCAAACCTCCAATTCGCAAATTCACATCCGGCACATCTTTTACCAATATATCCTTACTGTCCGTATCCTCAAGCCCGCTCGTTGTTCGAGCTGTCAGCGTAACGGTATAGACTCCGGGTCTGTTGAAGCGCAGCTTCGACCTGTTTGT
>CAUUCX010000002.1:0-19768 GCA_963543615.1 uncultured Eubacteriales bacterium
GGCTCAGTCGCGTATCCAGTATACCATGATTTTGTAAAAAATGATGGTATAAATTCACATTAAGGGATTTCAACTATGATTCCATGACGAGCTCATACTTCGCCACACGCCTTATCTCTCTTTTTTCGATAAAGGGCAATCTGAAAAAATCATTGCAATCAGCCGTTATGGCAACCACAATATTCGGATATTCTCGTGGATTGCCGACAGAGTATCCGGTAGAATCATCTTCAAATTCCAAGTGCAAATCCAAATCCACATCTCCATATCTGCGCATTGTGCTGTTTTTAACAAGGGCATATCGCATATGCGCATCGGCATATTCATATGCTTTTTCCCTATCAAAAACTATTCTGCCGAGCGCATACTCATCTTCATCGATATTCAGTGCCGCACCCGCCGCGCATTCCTCCGCCACCGCTTTCAACAATTCCTGCTCATACGCATATCTTCCCATATCCCCCTGATATACCAAAAATGCGCTCATCACGATAAGCAAAGCAACAAATGTAATAAATATTTTCATATGAGTTCACTCGCCGTATAACTGTCTATCACATACTTATACCTGTTTTCATGATCCGAAATCCTGAAAAAATTCGTAGCCGCCATGACATCATCTATAGGCACTTCTACCCTGTAATGAATCAATCGACCTTCAGGACCGTCATATCTGTGCTTGACAATGCCATCGCTTATGACCTTGATCTCGCTTGCAGGAATTCCGGTGCTTTTCTCTATGCCCGATTTTATATCCGATTTTATCTGAGGAGTAAAGCAGCCTTCCTGCTTCGCTTTTTCTTTTCCCGCATAAACAACGGACTGAATCCTATTTATTTTTTCACCGTTCTTCTGATCATGACCTATTTGAATCACAAATACAAGCATTATAGGAAGTATTGCCATCAATACGATAAATTGTTTCATATCCGCCTCTGAATAAAATGCAGCGGATCGCCTACGGGGAATAAGTCCTCGTTGCAATCCCCTGTTTCCAAACTTCTCCCAGCGATGAATACACGCTGCCCTCTTCATCTCCGGCTATAATTCCATACATGAACAGCCCCAAAAGAATCATCGCAACCATAATAATCAACTGTTTCAAAATCACATCCCCCATATACAGCAGAGTGCAATCCCGGGGTATGCACTCTCCTGCTCTCACCTATGCCGTTAAAGTCTTAAAGCTTTGTATTCTGTTAACCGTCGACTTTCCTATGTCCGATGCGGCATCTTTGAAGTCAAACACAACACCGGCTATGAACAAGCCAAGCACGACCATAGCTATCAATACGATAATTTGTTTCATCTTTTCCCTCCTTTCTTAAAACATCATCTCAAACATTTCCCGCTGTTCCAAAAAGAACACCACATAAATGAAATTTATAAAAATCAACATCACATTCAGTACTACCGGCAAATACACGATATCCGACAACATTTCCTCTCTGTGTTTTTCCGCGGTAACCCACATTTCTTTTATGCTTTTCTGATGTGAAATCAATATTTCAAGCAGCTCACGAGGATTGATTTCATCCCAACGAACGAGCAATCCCGCAAATTCTTTGCCTATAACGCTGTCGACCTCGTCGGTAAATACCGAAATCGCATTTTGCTTGTCATCAGTGCGCAGATAACTCAGCATATTTATGTAAAGCGGTTTGAGTTTCCCATCTCTATCGATCAGAGCGGAAATCATGTAATCCGCGCTGCATTGCTCATGCCCACCTATGCTTATCATATTTCGCATGACGGAGATGCTTTCAAAAATCTCTTTTTCAAGCGTAGCCAATCTTCTTTTCTTGAGAATCCGACTGTTCCATATCCGCTCTTTTACACTCTCGGCATCAATGCAATCTATTTTTTTGTTCGGAATAAGTCTTCTCCCCGAAAAACCGCACACAAGCGCAATTCCAAAGATCAGTATCAATGTGATGACGATACAAATTATATTTTCAATATTCATACGCGCTTTCCTCCCGTCAGTAATCCAAACTTCTTGAATTTATAAATTCAAGCATGATTAAATTTGCGATGAACATGAAAAATGATACTGCGAATAATAAAAAGCCTTCCCTTGTAAACAGTTGATTTCTTACAAATCCTAAAAAAGGGATATCCATATAATACACTGCTAAAAGCACAGTGCACACATATAGAAACGGTATCAAAAAAATCACCATTCTATTAGCTTCGCTGTTCAGTCGTTTTCGCTCTTCCATCAGTGCGCCGGCTTCCCTAAGCTGCAGTAATATATCTTCCATCGCAAGTGAAATATTCTTGCCGGTCTCCGCGGCCACAAAGACATTATGAGCTAACATTCTGCTCCAGTTTGTATTTATGGTATATGCGAATTTATTCAAAACGGCTTTCATGCTCTCGCGTTCACCCACAGTTCTGAGTTCAAGCAAAATCCTCATCATCAACGCGCGCGATTTCTTGGCTTCACTGTTTTCCTCGGCTATATACTCTATGGCGTGATAAATATTGTAATTGCATATGCGGTAGGCACTCAAAAAATTGGCTACAAATATTTCTCCCTCCATTCCCGCTTTTTTTCGCACGGATGAAAACTTCATTCTCAATACCGAATAAGGCATGCTTCCGGCAATTGCACTCATCGCGAATGCCATGAACGGATTCAGATTTTGAATTGCCGTAACAAGCGTAAACAAAAATGCCCCCGCGGATATCATGCAAAATCCTCGAAAATCAAGGCGCTTATCGAATGCTATATCCAGCATGGTTTTCACTTCATCTGTAAAACTTTGTATGCGCTCATTCCCGTGCCTTTGCAGATTTGTACCGCTTCTTATTCTTACTATTGCTTTCAGAAGGAGCAACTCCTTTTTGAACACCATAGTCACACCTGTCAGCATCACGCATACGCATATCATGCCTACGATTTTGTCCATCATACTCAACGCCCTCCTTGAATTTCCTCTTATCTATTATCCCTTGTCCCGAACTCAATTCCAAATTTTTTAATATCCTCGAAAATTGTCTGAATTCTTCTGCATTTTCCTCAATTCCCGCTTCATATTTATCACGTCCTATGTGATGCTTCCAAAGCCATGAATCCCCTTTGTAATCGTATTTGCAGATCCGCTGAATCTCGATTTTGTTGGAGTTGCGATTATAGCTGATCTCATATATTCCGCGCAGACGTTTTTTGCTCTTGTCCGCCAGCTGTATAAAATGAAATATATAGTCGAATGAAGAGGCTACACGCCTTGCAACATGCTCTATATCCCCGCCCATACTCTTTGTGATTTCTTCCGCAACATCATAGGGGAAGTCCATGGGATTCCGTGAGTGGAAGGTTATCTTCATTCTGCGAGTACCTTTGGATGCGATTTTTATCGCGGTATCCAGTGCAACCCCCTCACGAGCTTCGGCCATTATCACATAATCCGAATCACTTCGCAGCAAATTCTTCGTTACGCTTTTCAGCTTGTCATTATCCGCAATAATTTGCACTATCGGTGCATTCGGCATCATCTTGTGCAAAGGAATTTCGGGATCCGTTTCCACCATAACCCCCTCAAGCGACGGATCTTCATGGCTTTGCCATGTGGACAAAAAACTTGTCTTGGCGGTTCGAACTGCGCCTGTAAACGCGACATTGTATCCCAACTTTACCATGCTTTTGAACAGCGCAATGGCTTCCGCAGGGATTGTGTTTCTTCGCGCCTGCTCCTCAAAGGAATACCGAGGTATTATATATCGCCTGAATATTATTACATCCTGATTTTCCTTAACCATATCCCCTTTGAAAATCGTAATTCTTGTGCCGTCGAGCATATAGACTTCATGAAAATCCTTGTCCAAGCGCTCATTCGGCGTAAGCATGAGCAGCGCGCGAATAAGTTGATTCCTGCGTTCCTTACTTATTCTCTGACGCATGAGTTTCATCACGCCATCTTCTAAAAAATATATGCGATCTCCGATTATCTTTGCGGAGCTGCTTTCCATGTATTGTGAAGCGAACCATTCCGCCATTCCGGCAACTCCCCAATTTTCATGATATACTCCGTCAACAAGACTTTCATACCAGGGCGGACAAGGTAAATCCGCATCTCCTCGCCTTGAAATGATATCCGCAATTTTATTCTTAAAATACGAAACTTCTTTTGCATAGCCGATTATCGCGTTTTTTTGAATCTTTAATGCCTGCTCATTCCCGGAACCCTCATGCTCCCATTCGTTCATAAATTCCTGATTTATATAATTGCACAAAATATAGAAATCTCTGTACTCATCCGCATCCGCCCATTTTTTCAAGTCCTTCTCCGATGAAAATTCCGCAGTTCTTTCATGAAGTGTACAGCTCGAAAAAAGCTCCTCATTTTTCTTACGCTGTTTGATTATCTCTCCCAAATCAAATTTTTCCATTTTCACTCTCCTTTAAGCACTCCCGCAAAAGCTGTAAATCCCTGATAAATTTTCGTTCACCGTAATCGAAAAAAGTTTTTCCTTCCGCCTCCGCCTCACGCTCCCTGTCCACATATCTTATTTTTATTATTTTATCCGCCGGGAATGGGAATATCTTTTTGATCCTATCCCAACCGTTTACATCAAATGCCTTAAATTTATTGGCAATAAGCATGTTGAATTCAAGATTCAGCAGTTCCCATTTTTTAAAATTATCAATCACCTTGTCGATGCAGTGCTGGTTTTGTGAAAAGACCAGGAATCTATTAAATGCACCCGTGACGGCAGCATAACTCAAAGCGTTATTCATATCGGAGCCGGCATCTATAATTATCCAATCAAACATTCTCTCCAAGTTCTCAATCATTTTGCCCGCCATCTCAAGCGAAAAATCATTCGGCTCCAATACATCTTTCAAGCCGCCCAATATGTACAAATTCGAATAATGTGAATGCTTTGATATTTTGTTTTTTTCTATAGCGATGCCTGACTCTATCTCGGGGACAAAACAGTCAATATGTTTTATATCATCCCTGACAAACGCACTCTTAAACGAACGGCTCAATGACAGAAATAAAACCGTACCCTTATCAGTTAACATCTCCGCAAAACTCTGTGCAAGCATCGTAGTCCCCACCTTGGAATCCGCACCGAAAAACGCAATCACCATGAGCAATTCCCCCTCAAAAAATTAAATTACTTGCATAAGTATCAGTGCTTCGCCGTTTTCTGCGCACGCGGCGATTCGATTGTAATCATCCAGTTTTGCCAAAATTTCGACATGATCCGGAATAGTGGCAGGATTCTTTCGTTCACGATGTTCAGGCGTTTCTACCGCCATAATTTCACCATCGGAACTCATATCTACAATTTCTTTTTCATTCAAATCCTTTACAAATGCCACTTCAAATTCTCCAAAGTCCTGATTGCCGAATGCCGATACTATTCTTACAATATCCCCTTTACGCAGTGAGCTGCTTCGGCTGTAAATCCATTCGGGTTTCAGCAAAAAAAACGATCTCCCGTCTATATATTCATGCGCATCTTGCACATGCTTTGCATTTATCTGTTGTCCCTTTGCGATAAAGCCGCGTGCAACACTGCCTTTGAGCCGTGACAGTTCTTTTTTTGTAAAGGCACCTTTCATTATCGCATTTTTCTCTATGGCAACGCATTTGAAATCATCCGCTTTCAGGCTCTCACCGATCATGATATCCCGTTCCGATATCAAGACTTCACGCGAAAAAACCATTTCACGCCCGAACTTCTCCCAAAATATCATTCCGAATACGGCTGCGATTATTAACACCACGCCCAATACAGGTTTTATCCTTTCCATAATACTATCCAATATCCCCCTTGCATTATTTTACAAAAATTTCCATCCATGATTATATTTTACATTTTATTCCATCTTTGTCAAGCATTATTTTATTTTTTTGCATAGGAAAGACATTTCAAGGATTTATCCACTTGAAATGAAGAAAAATAAAAAAGATAAAAAAATAAATGGGATAGAATAAGATGTCGAAGATGAGATGAGGGCAAAGATGAAGAGAATCTGAAGATGCTTAATTCAATGCAAATTTCCTGATTGCATGTGCAACACCGTCATCATTATTCGCAGGAACTGTTTGCATTGCATGAAATTTGACTTCATCGGAGGCATTGGAAACCGCAAGCGGCAAACCGACAATTTTGAGCATACTTATATCGTTCGGACTGTCTCCACACGCCATGACCGATTCGAGGGGCACTCCTAAAACGGCACAAAGATGTCTGATTGCATCAGCCTTGCCGGCAGTTTCTCCGCCAATCTCCAAATTATACGGCAGTGACGATGTTATAGTCGCATGAGGGATTTTCATAAGCTCACACCTCATCATCTCCTTGTCCGACGGATTTTCAAATAACACATTTATGTTTTCGATATTAGTCCTGTTGCCTTTCATGAATTGGTAGATGTTTTCAATCGGCTCCCTCGTATTTTTCACATATTTACCTCTGCCGTACAGATTATGCGCAACGGTCTTTTCGTAAGCACTCTTTTCCATATACGCATGCCCCCCGACAAAGACTTCGATGTCGAAGCCTTGCGCTTGAAGCAGGGGAATGGCGAAATCTATAGCTTTCTCGAATATGAGATTCTTGTATATGCTTTCCCCCGTTTTGAGATCAATCACATTCGCGCCGTTTGAAGTGAGCGCATATCTGAGTCCCGAAAAATTTGCAATTTCCGCAGGTAAAGCGCAAAAACATCTTCCCGTTGCAATTACCGTATGTATCCCCTGCCCAAGTGCAAGTGAAATCGCTTCCGCATTACCGGGGCTTAATTTGCCTTGTGAATTCAAAGTCGTTCCGTCTAAATCCAGTGCGAGCATTTTTATTTTATTAGGCAAATTGACGGCATATAAAAACTCCCCATTGTGTTTGCGCACAAATGCCATATCGCACGGCTCGGTATGCCCCGGATATATTTTAACGGAATCCTGCCAGGAATCCACAATGCCTTTCATCGTAAGCTCCATGGCTTTAGAGGAGCCCCCGTCGAGATCTGTGCGACCGATTTCAACATCGAACAATGTGTCTCCCGTAAATATCGTTTGACCGTCAGGTGTTGCAAGGCAAATGCTGCCCCGCGTGTGTCCGGGGGTATTGATGATTTTTAATGAAAGCGCTCCGAACGCGACTGTTTCTCCATCGCGCAGCATGAGATCAATCGGTCTGCCATACGGCTGTGCATCAAACTCGTGAATTGCAAGCATACAGCCGGTTCTCTCCTTTATCCGCTGAACCCCGCCGGTGTGATCGTAATGGTGATGTGTAAGCAATATATATTTCAATTGCAAGTCGTTCTCTTCGATAAATTTCAAGAAAATTTCCGGTGAAAAACCGGGGTCTATTATGACACATTCGCTCCCCATGCCGTCATAAACGATGTACGCATTGTTCGCAAGTTCTCCGCCGACAAATCTTTTTATTTCCATATCAAATACACCAAACCTTTCACATATCATTCATGTTTTTTTACACTATTCCGCCAATATGAAATCTATCTCGCGTTTTTCCAGATTGGTGGAAATGAGTTTCACCGAAATGCGATCGCCTATTGCAAAAACCCGTGAGGTGTTTTCGCCGACAAGCCTGCCCCGCTCCGCTTGGAATATATAGTAATCATCGGAGATATTGTTCAGTGAAATCATCCCCTCAATTGCGTTATCCAATTGCACAAATATGCCGAAGCGAGTCACTCCGCTTATTACCCCGTGAAAATCATCACCCACGAACCGCGACATGTATTCAACCATTTTATATTTTTCCACATCGCGTTCCAGTTCCAGTGTCCGCTGCTCACTTGCCGAAGCGATTTCGGCAACAGCCGCAGCCTCATTGGCATTTCGCCTTGTCATAACTTCCCGCAGCCCGGGTGAACGCGCCGCTATGCATTCCTTTATGATTTTATGTACGAATAAATCGGGCAAACGCCTTATCGGCGAGGTGAAGTGAGCATAAAATTCAAGACTGAGTCCGAAATGCCCGAGACATTTCACATCATAATGCGCTTTTTGCATGGAACGAAGCATCATCATGCTGACTACGGATTCATATTCGCTACCCTTTATTTTATTCAATAATTCGAGCAAAAAAATCGGCTGCATATTGTTCATCTTGCCTTTCAGAGGATATCCCAGACCTTGTATGAATGTCTTGAATTCCAGCATTTTTTGCAATTCCGGTTTTTCATGAACGCGGTATACAAACGGAATGCGTTTCTCAAAACAATGTTCGGCAACAGTGCGATTCGCGGCGATCATAAATTCCTCTATCAATCTGTTCGCGATTCTGCGCTCCGCTTTATCAACGGAAATTACATCACCGAAGTCATCTACAATAATCTTGCTTTCAGGCAAATCAAAATCAAGACTGCCTCGCTTCTTGGATGCCTGGGACAGAATAAGATAAAGTTCTTTCATGAGCAATAATGCGGCATCCACCTCCGCTCCCGCACAGGATTTGCTTTTGCCTTCAAGAAAATCGGATACATCGGAATATACGAGGCGCGCGGATGAATTGATTACACTTTCATAGATCTCGCCGCCTACAATCTTTCCGCTTTTATCTATCTCCATATCGACGGATAAGGCGAGCCTGTCAACATTCGGATTCAGGCTGCACAATCCGTTTGAAAGCTGAGGCGGGAGCATCGGGAGTACTTGGTTTATCAGATACACGCTATTTGCTCGGCGTTTCGCTTCTTCGTAAATGGCAGTCCCGGGGCGCACATAATGACTGACATCGGCGATATGGACGCCGAGTAAATAGTGTCCGTTTTGAAGATGCGAGATCGAGACCGCATCATCGAAATCTTTGGAGTCCGCACCGTCTATTGTAAACAGGATGCGGGATCTGATGTCGCATCTACCGCTGAAGTCGCGCGGCGAGGCATCTTTTTCGAAGTCGCCGCCGACGGCATGGGGGCGAAGCTCCTCGATTTCACCCCGGACGGCAGACGGAAAATTCAGACTGAATCCGTGCGCCGCGGCGATGCATTTAATATCAGCGCCCGGCTCGCCCTTCCGTGCAATCCTCTCATGAACCGCGCCCTCAAGTCTTTCCGTTTTGCGTTTCCTTGCATGTCTTCCCTTATATCTCTTATATTTTTTCGTATCGTCTTTTCCTTTTTTTCTCATACCGCCATCCGAAGTCAATTCAACGCACCGCTAAAAGCTGTTGAATTCATCAAAAATACTCATCATATCCGGAAATCTAAAAACACACCCGCAAACAAAGCTCCGGGTGTGTTTCACTAATTTTCGTATTTAGCTTGCCGCTCAAATATTACACGAGCAATCCGCCGATGGAAACGAACACAGGTGCAAATACAACGGCAATGATAGTCATAAGCTTAATAAGAATATTTATAGAAGGTCCGGAAGTATCCTTGAACGGATCACCAACTGTATCCCCCACCACGGTGGCCTTATGAGTTTCCGAGCCTTTGCCGCCGAAGTTTCCTTCTTCAACATGTTTTTTCGCATTATCCCATGCGCCGCCTGCATTTGCCATCATGATAGCCAAAAGCACACCCGCTGAAAGCGAACCCGCAAGCATTCCGCCAAGAGCCTCGGTTCCGAGCAATATCCCCACAGCTATCGGGGTGATAATTGCAAGCAGTCCGGGAGCAATCATTTCTCTGAGCGCCGCCTTAGTCGAAATATCAACACATCTTGCATAATCAGGTTTCGAAGTTCCCGCCATGATTCCGCTGTTTTCTCTGAACTGTCTTCTAACTTCTTCAATCATCTGATTCGCCGCTTTACCTACTGAATTCATCGTAAGTGCCGAGAACAGGAACGGAAGCATCGCCCCTATAAACAATCCTGCAATTACAAGAGGATTCAGCAAGCTTATCGATGTAAGATTGACCACCTGTGAATACGATGCGAATAATGCAAGTGCGGTAAGTGCCGCAGAACCTATTGCAAATCCCTTACCGATCGCTGCTGTAGTATTTCCGACAGCATCAAGTTTATCCGTAATCGCTCTCGTTGAAGCCGGAAGTTCCGACATCTCCGCAATTCCTCCGGCATTATCGGAAACGGGACCATAAGCATCCACTGCAACCGTCATCGCCGTAGTTGAAAGCATACCTACCGCGGCAAGTGCAATTCCGTAGAGTCCCGCAAAGGCATTTGCAACGAGAATCCCGACTGCGATACAAATGATAGGCCATACAGTTGAAAGCATTCCCACCGCATATCCTGAAATTATGGTAGTTGCCGCACCTGTTTGTGACTCTCTTGCGATATCCTTTACAAATTTATAATCTCCGGATGTGTAAATCTCGGTAATCTTTCCAATCGCAATTCCGACAATCAATCCTGCAATGATCGCAATCGCCGGATTATAACTGTCCAAAAGTGCTTTTGACAGCAAAACGGAAGCGATAATAACGATTACTCCGCTCACATAAGTGCCGAGATTCAAAGCTTTTGCCGGATTCACGCCGTCATTTCCGCGAACGAACATAATTCCGATTATGGAAGCGATGATGCCTATTGAAGAAAGAAGCAGCGGGAACACCGAACCTTTAACAGGATCGAGCATGAATTCCGAACCGAACTGAGGCACCACATTAGGAATGATAACAGCCAGCATGATAGCTGAAATTATTGAACCGACATAAGATTCAAACAGATCGGAACCCATTCCGGCAACATCACCTACATTATCACCTACATTATCCGCAATAACGGCAGGATTTCTCGGATCATCTTCAGGAATACCGGCCTCAACCTTACCTACGAGATCGGCACCGACATCGGCAGCCTTAGTGTAAATTCCTCCGCCAACACGCCCGAATAACGCCATTGAAGAAGCGCCGAATCCGAATCCCGTGATTACCGATGCGGAATCAACACCCATCAATACAAACACGATCCCGAGTCCTAAAAGTCCGAGCCCCGTAACGCTGAGTCCCATAACCGCACCGGATCTGAAAGCGATTTTAAGTGCCTTGGGCATACCCGATTCGGAAGCGGCAAATGCGGTACGCACATTACCCTTAGTAGCCACATTCATACCGAAGAATCCGGCGAGCACCGACAGGCATGCACCCAAGAGATAGAGCAATGCCGTAACCCATGTAAGAGAAAAACCTATGACGAGAAACAAAACCGCAATAACTACAATCATAGTTCTGTACTCTCTCTTGAGAAATGCCATAGCACCCTCTCTGATGTGTCCTGAAATTTCAATCATCTTTCCCGTTCCCGCCGATGCTCCGCCAATCCATTTGGTGAGCGCAAAAGCGACTGCCAATGCAATGAGCGCGCAAATAGCAGGAATGCAAACAATAAAACTACTCATTTCTTAAAAAATTCCTCCCGTAAAACCCATACTTACATAAGATAAAATAAAACAAAAAATGCACAAAAAAATTAAAGGCTGCAATCTCTCGCAGCCTCAATGTTTACTCGATCGCCACAAGAGCAAGTGATATTAGAATAAATAAGACAGCAAATACAGTAGTTATTTTACTGAGAACCGCCTCATATCCTCTGCTCTTCTTCTTGCCGAACAACTGCTCCGCTCCGCCACCTATTGCGCCGGAAAGACCGTCGCTGTTGCCCGATTGCATAAGGATACTGCCTATCAATACCAAGCTCCCGAGGGCGAGTAGACCCATACGAATATTGCTTAACATATTACCACCTCCAAGCCACAACTAACCACTTGATTGTAGCACCAATTCATATCTTTATCAAGCAAATTTTGCAATATGAAACATATGCGCGGATTGCAAGTTTAATTGTCGCACCTTTTCGTTAGAGCTTTAGCTTATGCGCAAATACAAATTTACTATTTCAAATTATAGAATGCCGACATTCCCGCATATTTTGCAACAAGCCCCAAATCCTCTTCAATTCTCATGAGCTGGTTATATTTTGCGATTCGATCGGTTCTTGAAAGCGAACCGGTTTTAATCTGCCCCGTGCTGAGTCCTACCGCGATATCGGCAATCTTGGTATCTTCCGTTTCACCGCTTCTGTGCGATACAACCGCGGTATATCCCGCCACCTTTGCCATTTCGACGGCATCATAGGTTTCGGTGAGGGTGCCTATTTGGTTGACCTTTATCAGTATCGAATTTGCAACGCCCTGCTCAATACCCTTTGCAAGACGTTTAGTGTTTGTAACGAACAAATCATCGCCAACGAGCTGAATCCTGCCGCCCAAGCTGTCGGTCAGTTTTTTCCACCCGCTCCAATCATCTTCCGCCAGACCGTCTTCAATGGAAACGATAGGAAATTTGTCGACCAGTTTTTCATAATATGCGATCATCTCATCAGACGTTCTGACTGCATCCTCGCCTTTCATTTCATAAACTCCCTTATCGGCATTGTAGAACTCCGAGGCCGCAGCATCAAGAGCGAGCATAACATCCTTGCCCGGTTGATAACCCGCTTTTGTTATGCTGAGAACGATCGCCTCAAGCGCATCATGTGCAGTAGCGATATTGGGAGCGAATCCGCCCTCATCGCCGACTGTAGTGCTCAATCCTTCCGATTTCAAAACCGATTTCAGAGCATGAAAAACCTCCGCGCCGACCCGCACGGACTCCCTCATACTTTCCGCGCCTATCGGCATGATCATAAATTCCTGAATATCTATCGGATTATCCGCATGTGCACCGCCGTTCAAAATATTCATCATAGGGGTCGGAAGCAGCTTGGCATTGCTGCCTCCTATATACCTGTAAAGCGGCATATCGAGGGATTTAGCGGCAGCATCCGCCACAGCCATCGACACGCCGAGCATGGCATTTGCACCCAAATTGCTCTTATTTTCAGTTCCGTCGATTTCAAGCATAATCGCATCGATATCCGCCTGCCTGATTGCATCATATCCCTCAATTTCGGGAGCGATTTTACCCTCAACATTTTCAACCGCACGCATAACTCCTTTGCCGAGATAACGTTCTTCGCCATCACGCATTTCAAGCGCTTCATGCACACCTGTGGATGCGCCGGACGGAACCAGCGCTCTGCCGAGAGTTCCATCATCTAAACAAACATCCACCTCAACTGTCGGATTCCCTCGTGAATCCAGCAGTTCTCGTGCAATCACATCTTCTATAAATGCCATTTCAATCCTCCTTATCAAAATTAAAAATCAATAATCTTCATAAAGTCGGCAGGTTCAAGGCTCGCTCCGCCCACAAGAGCTCCGTCGATATTCGGCATATTCAAAATTTCTTCGGCATTATCGGGTTTTACACTGCCGCCGTATTGGATAATGATTTCATCGGCTACAAATTCATCATAAAGCCCCTCAATAACGCCTCTGATAAAACCGCACATCTCCTCCGCCTGTTCCGGCGTGGCGTTTTTACCCGTGCCTATCGCCCAAATCGGCTCGTAAGCGATTACCATGCTCGAAACATCTTCCGACGGTATACCGGAAAGATCAAGGCTGAGCTGCAATCCCACCTTTTCAAAAGCTTTCCCCGCATCTCGTTCCGACTCGTTTTCTCCGACACACAGTATCGGCGTAATCTCCGCTTCAAAACATCTTTTCAGCTTCAAGTTCACGCTTTCGTCGGTTTCCGCGAAATACTCACGGCGCTCCGAATGTCCTATAATGCAATAGTCCACGCCGATTTCTCTAAGCATATCTGCCGAAATTTCTCCGGTGAAAGCACCTTTTTCCGCAAAATGCAAATTCTGTGCACCTAATTTTATATCAGTATCTTTTAACATTTCAGACAAAGCGGGAAGCTGCACAAAAGGGGCACATATACATGCCCTAATATCGGTATCCTTATAGAGCTTCCTGAATTTACTCACAAATTCAACCGCCTCTGAAACAGTCTTGTGCATTTTCCAATTCCCCGCGATCAAAGGTATTCTCATATCAAAAATCTCCAATCTCCATAATTATTCCATATTATCAGCCGCCTCAATACCCGGAAGAGGTGTACCTTCCACGAGTTGAAGTGATGCGCCTCCACCGGTAGAAATATGTGTCATCTTATCTTCCAAGTGAAAATCCTCTACCGCAGTCGCTGAATCACCGCCGCCAACTATGGTAACCCCGCTCGACGCCGCAACGCATTCAGCAACTGCGCGCGTTCCATTGGCAAAATTCGACATCTCGAAAACACCCATAGGACCGTTCCAAAAAACGGTCTGCGCTTTCGATATTATCTCACAAAACTTTTTAGCGCTCTGCGGACCGATATCCAATCCCATACCTTTAGCCGGCATACCGTCTGCGGGATATACGCCGTAAGGAGCATCATTGCTGAAACTTTCAGCAACCACGACATCCAAAGGTAAAACGAGTTCAACATTCTGATTTTTCGCTTCCGAGAGGAGCTCCTTTGCAAGCTCAACATTATCGGCATCCAAAATAGAATCTCCGATTTCATAACCGAGCGCTTTGAAAAAGGTATAAGCCATACCGCCGCCTATGATCAAATAGTCAACTTTTTCAAAGAGATTCCGGATTATCTTTATTTTATCGCCCACCTTGGAACCGCCCATAATCCCCACAAACGGTCGCTGCGGATTCTCCATTGCATTTTTCAAAAACTTTATTTCCTTTTCAATCAAAAAACCGATTACCATCGGCAGATAGTCGCCAATCCCCACGGTTGAAGCATGTGCCCTGTGCGCCGTTCCGAAAGCATCATTCACAAAAACATCGCCTAAATCTGCAAGTGATTTTGCAAAAACGGGGTCATTTTCGCTCTCTTCCTTGCGAAAACGCACATTCTCAAGGAGCATGACCTCACCCGGCGAAAGTGCTGCGGCAACCTTTCTGACCTCATCGTTTACAACCATATCGCATGGAACAAATTTGACCTCACGTTTTAGAAGCTCTTCAAGTCTTTTTGCAACGGGTTTGAGCGAATATTCCGGCTTTGCTTCACCTTTAGGTCTGCCGAGATGTGACATCAAAATTACACTGCCGCCGTTATCCAAAATATAATTTATGGTTTTCAGTGAAGCGGTGATCCTGACATCATTTGTAATCACATCACCGTCCAATGGCACATTAAAATCACAACGAACCAGCGCGCGCTTTCCCTTAAAATCATAATTCTCGACCGTTTTTTTCTTCATCGCCATGCTCCCTCACAACATTAAAAAGAGGCTTTCGCCCCTTTTCCCATTATACCTTGTATTACTCCTTATCCTTGCGATTCATGATTACCGCCAAATCCACGCATTTGCTTGCGTATCCGTATTCATTATCATAGAACGCCACCAATTTGAAGAACCTGTCATTCAACATCATTCCGGATCTCACATCGAATATGGATGTGTGCGTATCTCCGAGGAAATCGAGTGATACCACCTCATCATCCACATATTCCAAAACGCCTTTCAGATATGTTTCCGATGCTTCTTTCATCTTCGCGCAAATCTGCTCATAATCCGTTGGTTCTTTTACCATAACATTCAAGTCCACAATAGACACATCCGGAGCGGGGATTCTATATGAAATACCCGTCAATTTCCCTGTAACCGACGGTATCACAAGCCCTACCGCTTTTGCAGCACCTGTGCTCGTAGGAATGATATTGCCGTAAACGCTTCTGCCCACGCGCCAGTCTTTATCGGATCTTGAATCCACGACAGCCTGCTTTGAAGTGGAAGCATGAATTGTAGACATAAGTCCCTGCTCTACGCCCCAATTTTCTTCCACCACTTTCACCAAAGGAGCCAAACAGTTGGTAGTACATGAAGCATTTGAAACTATATCCATATCGGAAGTATATGATTCGTGATTAACTCCCACAACAAATGTTGGAGTTTCCCGATCCTTTGCCGGCGCGGACATTATTACTTTTTTAGCACCCGCTTTCAAATGTGCGGAAGCCTTTTCACTCGTAAGATAAGCCCCCGTGCCGTCAATTATGTACTCTGCGCCGCAATCAGTCCATGGGATCTCAGAAGCTTCCGTGCATGCATAAATAGGGATCTCCTTGCCGTTTACAATAAGCCCCTTATCGTATACCTCTACGCTTGCCGGAAATCTTCCGAAAGTGGAATCATATGCCAGTCTGTATCTCAAGTAATTCAAATCCGCATTTCTTACATTTATGCCTACGATTTCCACATCTTCTCTATTCAGGGCATCTCTCATTACCAATGTACTTATACGACCAAAACCGTTGACACCGATTTTAACACTCATATTTTTATTCCTCCTCATATAAGAGAGTCCGCCGGCACCGGCAAGACTGCATAAAGCTGCAACGAATATCTTTCTTTTCTCATTGTAACATATATAAATCAATTTTGATATTAGAGAATTTGCACTTTATGAATACTTCATCGTTCCAGCTCCCTATGTCTTAAAGTGACGATATTTCCGGAATTGTCGAATCTCTTTGCCAGCTCATTTGCAATGGTTACGGAGCGATGCTGCCCTCCCGTGCAGCCGACAGAAAGTGCCAAACTGTACTTGCCCTCTCTCATGTAATTTTTAAGCAAACCGTTTATCAGTTTTTCAATTGCATCAACATAAGCTTTACTCTCCGGATGCTTCATTACATTTTTTCGCACCTTGTCATTATTGCCGGTAAGATGCCTTAAGCTCGGAATGTAAAACGGATTTGGAATGAAGCGAACATCAAGTACCATATCCGACTCAAGCGGCAAGCCGTTCTTAAAGCCGAATGAAATAATATTTATGGTAAATTTCCTATCCTGTCTGTCATTTACAAGCAGTTCAACGATCGTTTTCCCTAAATCGCCGGCTTTCATGCTTGAGGTATCGATTACGAAATCCGCAATCTCACGTATTTCCCTGAGTATCTCCCGTTCTTTTTTTATCCCTACCGAGGATTCCCCGCCGTTTGACAGCGGATGTGAACGCCTCGTTTCATTAAATCTTCGAATCAGCACTTCATCGGAAGCTTCCAAAAACAAAATTCTGTAATCCAACCCGCTGTTTTTCAAATCTTTCAAACATTTTTTGAGATCACCGAAAAATTCTCCGCCCCTCGTATCTACGACAAAAGCAGCCTTATCAATTCCCTCCGCACTCTGTTCAGCGATGGAAATAAAATTACCGATAAGAGCCGGCGGCATATTATCCACGCAAAAATACCCCAAATCCTCAAGACAAATGGTCGCCTGTGATTTTCCCGCACCGGACAAACCCGTTACAATTACCGCCTCCATCTGCTCCCTCCTGTTTCAAAACTCATCAAGAATCTATCCGCTCAACATTAACAATCCTCGCCATATCAAGACCTGCGCTTAACGCTCTGTCTATCGCCTGATCGCAAGCGCCGACCGCACTTACGGTATGCGCATCGCTGTTTACTATAAACTTGATATCATATTCCATAACCCGCTCGATCTCCTGAACGGTAAGATGCCTATGCCTTGTATTTATTTCCATGAGCGTGCCTCGCTGCATACATGCCCGCGCAATTTCATCAAGATCAAAAGGTCCCTTGTCTCCGGGGTGAGTAATGAAACTTATGTCATTTTCATATATCGCCCTAATGCACATATCCGTATTCTGATTTTTTAATCTGTTTACGATTGCTGACGGGGTGAAGAAGAATTTTTCATTTATGAAATTCCGCACTGAATATCCATTTGGTATTCCATAGTGGTAGCCCGCTATGATAAAATCAAACAATTCACATTCATCAGGCGTGATATCAAGACAATTCCCCACTGAAATAATATTAGCCTCCACGCTCAAATAAATCTCTATATCATCATATTTTTCGTTGAGTCTGCTTATTTCCTCACGCATTTTGCCTATATCCGAGCGCTTGATTCCATAGGTCATATGTCCCGGACCGTGATCGGATATTGCGATAGCAGCAAGACCGATTTCTCTTGCCCGCATAACATTTTGCTCTATAGTTCCCTTGCCCTGTGAAAAAACCGTATGTGTGTGGAAATCATATTTCAGGCGGTAATCAGGCATTTGCAGCTCCTATCTTAAAATTTCGACTTCGGGCTCAAGCAGAATTTCGAATTTGTCATATACGACATTTTGCACTAATGCACAAAGATTTTCGATATCGGTCGCGGTCGCCCCGTCACGATTGACCATAAAACCGGCATGGAGCGGAGAAATCTGTGCTCCGCCAATACTCATCCCTTTCAAGCCCGCATCCTGTATCAAAGCTCCCGCATAATTATTAAGGGGTCTTTTGAAGAACGAGCCCGCACTCGGCAAAGTTAGCGGCTGTTTTTCATTTCTCTTGTGCATAAACTCGCTCATCCGCATAGAAATTGCAGACGGTTCTTCCTTATTCAGTTCCAACATTACGCTTAAAACTATATTATTATTACTCTGTAAAGCACTGCTTCTGTAACCAAAATCCAATTCCACAGCACCCATCTCCGAGATTTCGAGGGTTTCAATATCTAAAACTTGTGCACTAATTAAGATATCCCGCATCTCGCCACCATAAGCACCCGCGTTCATATAGACAGCTCCGCCCATGCTGCCCGGGATTCCGGCGGCAAACTCAAGACCGGACAGACCGTATTGAAGTGCGGATCGCGCAACCGACGAAAGCTTTGCCCCCGCACCGGCGCGCAAGATATTATCCGCTACTTGTTCTATTTTATCAAAGGCATAGCCGAGCCTTATGATAACTCCGTCAAACCCCTCATCGGCAACAACGAAATTCGTGCCGTTTCCCATTATAAAAAAGCGAACCGCTTCTTTTTTCAGTGCGCCGATCAATGTCGAGAGTTCATCTATGCTCTGCGGATCGACTAAAAACTTGGCGTTGCCACCCGCCTTAAATGAAGTGTATTTGCGCATATCCGCGTTCTCAATAATATGCGTTCGTTCTACATATTCTAAAATCAATTCTCCGATTTTTTCGTTCATTTGTGCATTCCCTTTAAGATGTAACACCAAGTAAAAGCTGCAATTTCAATATCAGCGCAACTTCTAATTTTCTATACAATTCGTCATTGTCTTCATCGGCGAGCCACTTCGCAATCAGCTCATTGTATTCCCCGACCTGTAATTCAAAATCAAAAATCGGATAGCCTTTGGATACCATATAATAAAGAAGACAATTCCGCGCCAGCTCTTCGGTATGTTTTGAAAAAGGATATATTTTGATAATAATATTGTGCAGCTTTACCGCGTTTTGAAGCTCATTAAGCGCCAAAGTTTCCCAGCGTGGAACCATTTTCATGGCTATCGGAATTTCTCGGAAGTTGAGAGGCCTGTAGTTCAAATGACGAACGGGCGCATCATCGCGTCGATAAATCGCATCGCTATCGGCTATAGCCGAATACAAACGCGACATAAGGCGTTCATCTATATCCTGATGAACATTGAATCTGCCGAAAAAATTTTCAAAAATATAAATGTATCGGCGAATTTTCATGTGATCTTCAATGGTTCCAAATGGATCGACTTCGCCCAAACATATACGGTAAATCCCCTCTTTACTGATCTCACTGCCCGAAAGTCTCAAATTGCAATATACCAAATCCAAAAAATTCAGTTCCTTTATATGATTCTCTTTATCCATGCCGTATGGCCTGCGATTTTCAAGAATTAGCTTCTTTTTTCTGATATCCGTAAACATCATCATGTCCCTGTCCTAAAAACCTTTTAGCTTCGACTCACAACTGCATATATTGTACCATGAGCCATGAGAAAACAAAAGCGACTAAGGCAACATGACGGTGTCAAGTTATAGAATTGTCAAACATATGTGACAAAAGCCATCCGGTATAAAAACTCACACTCTCTAAGCAGGGGGATTATGGTGGCGGCTGTTAGTCGGATTTTTTCTTTAGGCTTTTCCACTTCTTCC
>CAUUCX010000003.1:0-19045 GCA_963543615.1 uncultured Eubacteriales bacterium
GAGAATCTTAAAAAATTGGGAGTTAAGATAGAAACGAATGTAATCATTGGAAAAACGCTCACAATTGATGATATCTTCGATGAGGGATTCGAAGCGGTATTTATCGGTTCGGGTGCGGGGCTTCCTAAATTTATGAATATTCCGGGCGAGAATTTCAACGGGGTGGTATCCGCAAATGAATTCCTTACGCGTAATAATTTGATGAAAGCATACAGGGATGATTATGCTACGCCTATAAAGGTGGGCAAGAGCGTTGCGGTAGTCGGCGGCGGTAATGTTGCGATGGATGCGGCGCGTACCGCAAAGAGACTCGGCTCCGATGTGCATATCGTGTATCGTCGTACGGAAGTGGAGCTTCCTGCGCGTGTTGAGGAAGTTCATCACGCCAAAGAAGAAGGCATAAATTTCCATATGCTTACAAATCCGGTGGAAATCCTCGGCGATGAAAAGGGCTGGGTTACAGGCATGAAGTGCATCAAGATGGAGCTCGGTGAGCCTGATGAGTCCGGCAGGCGTTCTCCTGTGCCTATTCCGGGTTCGGAGTATGATATCGAAGCCGATGTGGTTATAATGGCGCTTGGCACTTCGCCGAATCCGCTTATCGGATCTACAACCGAAGGCTTGGATTTGAATAAGAGAGGCTGTGTGCAGGCGACCGAGGCGGGCCAAACGAGCCGTGAGGGCGTGTTCGCCGGCGGTGATGCCGTTACGGGTGCGGCAACGGTTATCCTTGCTATGGGCGCAGGAAAGGATACCGCCAAGGCAATCGACGAATACATCAAGAACAAAAAGGCATAAGGACAAAACAGCCATAAGACTTAAAACCGAATATAAAAGGGAGGTGTTTACACCTCCCTTTTTGTAGAATTTATGCTTTGCGGCAAACTATCGGTATTGCTGAAAGCGGTGCATGGTTATATAATGGAGACGGTTTGTTTTTTGAGGCATTTAAAACGCAAAAACATGTTAAGGAGGAGACTATGAATCTCAGAAAAGTCAATATAGGAATTTTGGGTATAGGAAATGTAGGAACGGGGACCGTGCAGGCGCTCGAAATGAACAGGGCCGCCATCGAGAAATCCACGCGCAGAGATATCCGCGTAAAAAAGATTTTAGCCAGAGATCTCACTAAAAAAAGAGATGTGGAATTGCCGGAAGGTGTTCTTACAACAGACCCGACTGAAATCATATGCTCCCCTGAGATAGATATAGTCGTGGAATTGCTTGGAGAGATTAATCCCGCGACCGATTACATGCTCAATGCTTTGAACAACGGCAAACATGTTGTTACCGCAAATAAGGCGGCTTTGGCGGCAAGCTACGATAGACTCCTTGAAACCGCAAAAGAAAACGGGGTTTCAATATTGTTTGAAGCGAGCGTTGCAGGCGGGATCCCGATAATCAATGCCATTTCCACCGTCCTTCGGGGCAATCAATTCGATGAAATTTCCGGAATAGTCAACGGAACGACTAACTATATACTCACCCAGATGACGGATTTCGGATTGGCATATGAGGATGTTCTGAAAACTGCGCAGGAAAAGGGGTTCGCCGAGGCGGATCCCACCGCCGATGTCTGCGGATTTGATGCGGCAAACAAGCTTTCAATTTTAATGGCGCTCGTTTTTGACAAATACGTTCACCCCGATTCAATTCCAACCGAGGGCATTACCAATATACGCTTATCGGATATAGAAGCCGCAAAATCGGCAAATTCTAAAATCAAACTGCTCGCGACCGCGAAAAACGAAAACGGCAAGATAAGTTATGCGGTAAAACCGACCCTGATCCCGAGTGATCACCCGCTTGCAGGGGTTTCCAATGAATTCAATGCCGTATTTGTTCGCGGCAATGCCGTTGGCGAATTGATGTTTTACGGGAAAGGCGCGGGACCGCTGCCTACGGGTAGCGCGGTGCTCGGGGATATAATCACGCTCGCCGAAATGATATAGCAGGTTTTATAACAAATCGGTTCAGATCGTTTTATTCGGATATTTGCAGTAATCTGCTATATCGCATTTTTCACATTCCGGTCTCCTGGCTTTGCAGCAATATCTGCCGTGAAAGATCAGAATGTGATGCGATCTGCTCCATGTGTCTTCAGGCAATAAGTCCATCAGGGCCTTCTCGGTTTCGAGCACATCCTTTTCGCGAACGAGTCCGATTCTGTTGGAAACGCGAAACACATGCGTGTCCACCGCTATTCTCTGTTCGCCGAAGCCTACGGAAAGAACCACATTTGCGGTCTTTCTGCCGACTCCCGGCAACTTTACCAATTCGTCATATGTGCTCGGGACCTCACCGTTATATTGCTCGCAAATAATTTTTGCAGTTGCTATTATGTTCTTCGACTTCGTTTTATACATGCCGATGACCCTAATTATATCCTCCACATCCATTTGCTCGGCACCTGCTAAATCACATGCCGTCGGGTAGCGTGAAAAGAGTGCCGGCGTGACGGCATTTACGCTCCTGTCCGTGGTCTGTGCCGACAAAATAACGGAAATAATGAGCTGAAAAATATCAATAAATTGCAATTCGCATTCCGATTCGGGATACATCTCATTAAGCAGTCTCATTATCTCCATCGCGATTTCTTCGCTCACGAGCGCATCTCCCAAAAATGTGTTGCTATCAGCGGGATTTGCGTTCGATTTCACAATTTTATCCTTCAAAATATTCTCTCCAAACATACAAAATTCGACAATAGAAATACATGTATTATGTATAGAATACAATACAATTCTATCACAAAAAATGCTGTTTTTTTGCAAAAAATATTGAGGTTCTGTAAAAATTACAAAGTAATAAATTTTTTTTGGTTTTTTATATAGAATTTTAACTCGTTTTAATAAAATTGCTTACTTTATTTAAATACTTGTTATATAATTTTAACCGTAAGGCACGCTTGTGTTTTGCTTAAAAGTTTTTATTTATTATTTATTTAATCTAATGGAGGTAGTTTGATGGCTAATTTTACGCAAATTGAACGCAAAGGGTTATATGAATTGACCTCATATGCGCGTTCGGAATTGACGGCTTCAAAGTATTACAATACTGACTTGGAGCCAACTTCGCTGTCACAGAGAACCTGGACTACATACAATATCGCCGCTCTTTGGATCGGTATGTCGATTTGTATTCCTTCCCTTTCTTTGGCAGCCGCACTGATTTCACTCGGTATTTCTCCTTGGCTTTCGGTTCTCAATGTAACATTAGGTAACTTAATCGTACTCATTCCTATGCAGCTCAACTCACATGCCGGTACAAAATACGGCATTCCGTTCCCTGCATTTGCGAGATTGACTTTCGGTATTAACGGAGCTCAAATTCCGGCAATACTCAGGGGGCTCGTTGCCTGCGGTTGGACTTCCGTGCAGTCTTGGGTAGGCGGCGGTGCCGTTGCAGCGCTTTTGGGAACATTCATTCCTTTCATGGTTAATCGTTCAAAAATGGTTGCCCTGCCGGGAAATGATGCTGTAGTAGTAGGACAACTCATCGGCTTCTTCATTTTCATTGCATTCGTAGGTTGGGTTGCTTATAACGGAATTGAGAAAATTAAATGGGTTCAGAATATCGGTTCTCCGCTCCTCATATTCGTAATTTTGTCTCTGTTCGTTTGGTCCATAAACAATGCAAAACAGGCGGGTTACGGATTCTCTGATGTAATGGCACAGGGAAATGACTGGGGAATCATCAATGCAAGCGGCGGATTCGCATTCAACTACATGGCGGGCTTGACAGCCAATATCGCCTTCTGGGCTACATTGGCGCTCAATATTCCTGACTTTTCCAGATATGCAAAAGCTCAAAGAGTGCAGTTCCTCGGTCAGCTTTACGGAATGCCGCTTCCTATGTTTGCCTGTGCATATATAGGCGCATTCTTTGCACAGTCTACCAAGCTTTCGATGGGTGAGCCTATCTTCGATCCTACAAATGTGTTCTACTATGTTGAGAACAAGTTGATAGTTATAATCGCGGCAATTGGCGTTGTCGCGGCTACCATAACCACTTGCGTTGCTGCGAATGTGGTTGCGCCTGCTAACGGCTTTTCAAATATCGCACCTCAGAAAATTTCATATAAGAAAGGTGTGGTAATCACTTGTATTCTCGCTATCGGCGCGCAGCCTTGGTGGATATTCGGTTCCGGTGCGGCATATGTATTCACATGGCTCAATAACTATGGAACCATCTTGGCTCCTCTTGCGGCAATATTCATCGCCGACTACTATGTTGCAAAACAAAAGAGAATAGATGTAGCTGCATTGTACATGGGAGAAAACGGAAGATATTGGTATAAAGGCGGTTGGAATGTTGCCGGCGTTATCGCATGGATTTTGGCATTCATCATTCCTCTGGCAGGAAATACCGTTATGAAATACGATCCTGCAAACGGCGATCCTAACTTCCTCGATTACTTGGCTGCAAACGGATATGTGGTATCCTTTGCCATCGGTTTCTTCGTTTATCTTGCGCTCATGAAGTCTTCCCTCGCAGGAAACTCTTTCTTGGGTGAAGAAGAACACGAGGCTCTCACGGATAGAGCGGCCGCTTAATCAAGCATAATTAAAGATTGAGCCGGTATTATTGGTCAGTTATATTTCGGGCTTCTCTAAGGGCGCTGTAAGCTCAAGGGGAGCCCTTTGCCCTAAACAAAGAACAAATTTGTAAAAAGTCATGATGGGAGGTTATAATATGGATTTATTGATTAAAGGCGGTACCGTTGTTACTGCAACTTCCACTTTCAAGGCTGATGTAGCCGTAACGGGAGAAAAAATTGTAGAAATCGGTAAGAATTTGAAACCCGGGAAAAACACTAATGTGGTAGATGCAAAAGGCTTGCTCGTGCTTCCGGGTGCAGTTGACGGGCATACGCATCTTGATATGCCTTTTGGCGGAACATTCTCAACGGATGATTATTTCGCAGGAACGCGTTCTGCAGCTTGCGGTGGAACTACCACCGTTTTCGATTTCGCCATCCAGACTCAGGGAGAAAAAATGCCCGATACTATTAAGAGAAGAGATGCGCTTGCCGCTCCCGTTGCCGCAATCGATTACTCTTTCCATATCGGTGTGAGCGATGTTACCACTCCTGAACTTCTCGATTCCATGGAAGACGCGGTAAAAATGGGAATAACCTCATTTAAGGTATTCATGGTTTACGATTTCGGCGTGGATGACGGCTCGTTCTATAAGGTGCTTCAAAAGTCAACCAAGATAGGCGCACTTATCGGGGTTCATGCGGAGAATAGAGATGTAAACAATGTGCTCATCGCAAAATATCTCTCCGAAGGAAAGACCGATGCTTGGTGGCACTATATGTCGAAGAACGAAGATGTGGAGGGTGAAGCCGATATTCGCGCGATCAATTTGGCAAAGATGGCAAAAGCACCTCTTTACATCGTTCACCTTGCAAATAAACAGGGTGTGGAGGCCGTTAAAGAAGCAAAGGCACAGGGATTGCCTATCTTTGCGGAGACTTGTCCGCAGTATCTCCACTTCACTAAAGAAGTTTATAAGAGAGAAAGAGCAAGAGATTTTGTTTGCTCGCCTCCTATGAAGGGCAAAGAATCACAAGATGCCATCTGGGATGCAATCAAAACCGGTGATATCGATACGCTCGCAACGGATCACTGCCCATTCACATTAGCGGAGAAAGATTGGGGAATCACAAAGAAAGACGGCACTCCGGGCGATTTCACCACAATTCCTAACGGCTGTGCGGGTGTCGAGAATATGTACCCTTACATTCTGTCTGAGGCGAACAAAGGCAAAATCAGCTTCAATACAGCTGTTAAAATTTCATGTGAGAATCCTGCGAAACTCTTCGGCATTGATCATGTAAAAGGCGCTATCGAGGTTGGCAGAGATGCCGATATCGTGCTCTACGATCCTAAAAAGGATTTCACCATCACAAATGATAAGATGCACGGTGATACCGACCATACAATTTGGGAAGGCGTTAAGGTTAAAGGATATCCTATCGCCACTTATTCTCGCGGCAGACTCGTGTTTGACAACGGTAAATTTGTGGGAGAAAAAGGTTACGGCAAGCTCCTCAAGTGTAAGAAGCTCAAGTTCACAGGTCCGGTTCTCTAATAAGCGATATTTTGAAATGTGAACGATAAGGCTTCTGAAATTATTTTGGAGTGCCGATAAAGAAGTCCTCGCAAAGCGAGGACTTCTTTGCTGTTGCGATTATTATTCGGATCGAAGCACTTATTATTAAGCCGCAAATCACGGATATCATTGATAATTGTGCGCAATAAGGGTAAAATCATGATGTGAAGAATTTGCAAAAGACAATTTCAGGGGAATAAGGGATGATTGAGAATCGCCGCGATATAGAGGAGCGATACAATTTCATAGGCACTCTCGATATGTATTTCTCCGGTCGCAGGATCGGTTTTTTGGATATTGAGACCACAGGCTTAAATCCTAAAAAAGCGCATGTGATCATGGTCGGACTTCTGACATATCTCTATGGTGAAGATTCGCCTGCGGAGTTCGTGCAGCTTGCCGCGGAAAGTATTGATGAGGAAGAAGCGTTGTTGCGGAAGACGGCGGAATTGCTTTCGGATGTAGATATCATTGTGAGTTACAACGGAAATGCATTTGATTTGCCGTTCCTGCATCAGCGCGCGGAAGCCTGCAATGCGGATCGTGGCGGCATGCAGATGAGCATATTTACCTGCGATGAGCTGAAACTGAATATAGGATGTGCGATCGATTTGTATGAGATTTTTAAGCTGCATTCAGGTTTTAAAGCTTTTTTACCCAATATGCGGCAAAAGACTGTTGAAGATTTTCTCGGATTGTGGGAGCATCGCGAGGATAAAGTGAGCGGGGCGGAAAGCGTAAAGATGTATTTCGACTATCTGAAAGCACGCCGGATGGGTGATGAAGATTCGGCACATGAGCTTATGCGCTTGATGTGTTTGCATAACAGCGATGATGTTTTACAGCTTGCACGCTTGCCGATCGCTTTTGACAAATTCAATCACCATAGAGCATTTTTTTATTCGGGCTTCCATGCGAAGCCTGATTTTGCAGTCGATAAAATTTCCATTGGGGATGAGAAATTGATAATTTCAGGGCGGCATCTGAAAAAAACGATGGAGAATGAATTTTTCAACGATCCCGCGGCGGCATTTTCCGCGGAATTTGACGCTTATTCCGGATTGTTCGATTTCAGAATCCCGTTAATTCGTAAAAACGATTTGTTCTGTATAGATTTGCTTCGATTGGAAAAGGGTGATAATTCAGGGGCTTTCAATGAACTTGAGAAATATCCCGCCTGTCAGAGCGGTTTTCTTGTAATACGCAAGGGAGAAGTTGTAAACTATCAGGAGCTGAATAATTTTGTGATTGTATTTCTTGGTATGTACGGGGGGAAATAGATGAGAACTGCGGAAAGACTGGATGCCGTTTATGAAAAAGCGTTGCCCGTGCCGTTTGATGACAGCTCGAAATTCGTGTTTTTCAGCGATGTGCACAGGAGCGATGACAGCTTATCCGATGAATTCGGGCGGAACAAGCATATATATTTGCGCGCGCTGAATTACTATTATGACAACAATTTTACTTATGTTGAAATCGGTGACGGTGACGAGCTCTGGGAAGGTCCGCGATTCGAAATCATAAGAAATGCGCATGCCCAGATTTTCGATACCCTGAAAAAGTTTTTCGATCTTGACCGCCTTTACATGATATACGGCAATCACAATGTGCAGCTTGCAAATGAGGAATTTGTGAAAAACAATTACTACGATGTTGATGATGAGTATCTCGGCAAGAAATTGCCGCTTTTCCCCGGCTTGCAAGTGCATGAAGGAATTATACTTACGCATCGCAATACCGATCAGCAATTATTTTTAGTGCACGGGCATCAAGGCGATTTTATGAACGATCAGTTTTCGTTTTTTTCACATTTTGTGGTTCGCTTTTTATGGAGATATATGCACCTGGTAGGATTCAAATATTTGGCAAGTCCCGCAAAATCCCGTCGCAAACGCCACAAGGTTGAAAAAAATTTCTCACGCTGGAATAGCGATAATGATACGATAATAATATGCGGACATACCCACAGGCCGCGCTTCCCCGATCCCGGTGAAGGAGCTTATTTCAACACGGGCACCTGTATACATCCGCGAGGGATCACATGCCTTGAACTCTTATACGGAAAATTGCTGCTGGTGATGTGGCATGTCTCCGTAAAGCGCGACGGGCAGATGTATATAAAGCGCACCGTTTTAAAGGGGCCGCAGCCGATTTCAAAATATATGGGAAAGCACGAAGGCTATAAAGACAAATACGACAACGAAGTGGCAACATTCGCTAAAAAGATCGTGATTGTAGATGAAGAAGATGCAAATGAAAATCGGCAAAAATAAAGTTAAAGAAAACTATGGTAGGATTGGGGGCAAATATGAAGGAACTTAACTATCAGGAAATCGCAGCGCAGGTAAAAAAGGATGCTTTTAAGTTGGGTATTCTCTCCGTTGAGATTCGGAACAGGGCGCTTGAAAACATGGCATCCGCACTTGAGCGAAATAAAGAGGAAATATTTTCAGCGAATCGCCGAGATTTGGAAAATGCCGAATCCGCCGGCATACCGCAGGCGATATACGATAGATTAAAATTCGGAGAGGGGAAACTTGCGGATGTCGTTTCCGGTATGCGAGGATTGATAACACTTGCGGATCCGGTGGGCAGGATTCTGATAGAGCGCGAACTTGAAGAAGGTTTGCTGCTAAAAAAAATCACCTGCCCGATAGGCGTGATAGGTGTGATATTCGAATCGCGACCCGATGCGCTGGTGCAAATATCCGCACTATGCGTGAAAAGCGGCAATTGCGCGATATTAAAGGGCGGAAGTGAAGCGGCGCACACAAACAGGGCTCTGTTTGATATCCTGAGAACCGCCGGAATCGAGGCGGGGCTGCCGGATAAGTTTATGACCTTGATCGAAAGCAGGGCGGGAATATCCGAACTGCTTAAATGCGATAAACACATAGATTTGCTGATACCGCGCGGTTCAAACGAGTTCGTTAAATATATCATGGATAATTCACGGATTCCTGTGATGGGGCATGCGGACGGCGTGTGCCATATATATGTGGATAAATCGGCTGATATTGAAAAAGCGATCCCGATCATAATAGATGCAAAGACTCAATATGTGGCAGCCTGCAATACAGTGGAAACATTGCTCGTACACGGGGATATTGCGGCGGAGCTTCTTCCGGGATTGAAAAAGGCCTTTGCCGAAAAAAAACTGCCGGGCGGAGCTGTGGCTGAATTGCGCGGTGATGAACGCGTGCGTGAATTTATGGATATTGCGGAAGCCGGCGCGGGTGATTTCGGGCATGAGTATCTCGATTATATACTTGCGATAAAGGTGGTGGACTCCATTGATGATGCGATAGCTCATATCAATCTTTACGGTTCACATCACACGGATTGCATCGTAGCGGAGGATGATACGCTTGTGGAACAATTTATGAATTCTGTGGATTCTGCGGGAGTTTACAGAAACTGCTCCACGAGATTTGCCGATGGCTATCGCTACGGTTTCGGTGCGGAGATAGGGATAAGCACAGGGAAGTTGCATGCGCGAGGACCGGTAGGGCTTGACGGCCTTATCACATATAAGTACAAACTGTATGGAAGCGGTAATATTGTCGAGGGATTCAAACCGAAAACATTTTCGGATTGAAAAAGTATATAAGCGGGTGAAGCCCACACAATGGAAAGTATTGAAATGCAAAGAGAACGGACTTCGGTGATCGACGAAGTCCGTTCTCTTAGTGTTAAGTCAATTTGTATTAAATCATTTGCAACTCATGTAATGTTCTTAATCGGCAAATAATTTTGCGCCATCAGGAAGCTCAACATCAAGTGCCATTGCCACTCTGACGATATTGAGCAAATGGATATAGTCAACATTTGCAGTGGTAATATTGTTGCCCCATGTTCCGCAGCTCTCCGATACAGCCGGGGAAAGAGCGTTTGATTTAGGTCCCCAGGCATCAGGAGTAGGCTGATTTACGAGCAGACGAGCTACAGGAATGTGCTTGCCGGCATATTCGATATGAGCTTTGTTATTGCTGAATATTCCGGCGGTGTGACCGATTCCGCCCGCTTCTTCCATATTTTGAATTGCCAGCGCAACCGCGTTCTCAAATGTGTCGTAGCTCTTTAAGATTACAACAGGGCCCATGATTTCATGGCAGAGAACATCCGCATGCCCCACAGCATTGAGCTTGAGCGCAAAAACTTTCGTTCCCGCAGGCATATCTACACCCGCAGCTTCCGCAATCACATTTGCATCCTTTCCTACATAATGAGGATTTGCAACTCCATCCACGAACAGAACCTCGCGGAATTTCGCAATAACTGCGGGATCCTCGTAGATAGGAACACCTCTTTTTCTAAAGCCGTCGAACACTTCGGCTTCCTTTCCTTCAGGATAGAGGAGAAGATTATCTCCGTCGCAGAGGATTCCGTTATCCGCTCCTATCGCCACGATGGACATCTCGATCGCAGAGTCGAGATCGTAATCATTGTCGATGATCACAGGCGGATTCCCCGGACCTACGCCATATGCCGGCGTGCCGCTCGAATATGCCGCTTTTGTGAGTGCCGAGCTTCCCGTAGCTATGATGAAATCGCACATCTTCATAAGCTCTGCGGAAAGTTCGATAGTAGGTGCTTCAATAATCTGCACCAAGTCTGCAGGCGCTCCGCATTTTGCTATCGCCTCGCGAATCAGTTCAACCGTCTTTGTCGATGTTTTTTTTGCACGAGGAGCAGGGCAGATGATCAACGCATTCTTGCCCTTCAGCGTGTGCATGCAGTTCCCGAGCGGTGTAACGGTAGGATTTGTAGCAGGTGTGATTCCCGCAACCACGCCCACCGGATGAGCAACTTCCATGATCCCCGTTTCCTTGCACTCGCTGATTATTCCCACGGATTTCTTATCTTTAAGATAATCCCAGAATGTAGCCGGAGTATCGGTGTTTTTTCCGATCTTATCTTCCACGCAACCGAGACCCGTCTCCTCAACAGCCATCTTTGCCAGAGGTTCCGCATTCTTGTAGATTATTTTTGCAGCTTCATAGACCAATTTGTCCACCTGTTCCTGCGTATAATCTTTGATTTCATCCATCGCCTTGCGGGCTCTTGCAATTCTTTCTTCATTTGTAAGCATATCAATAATCTCCTTTCTTTTTTTGGTCAATGCTTTATCAAGTTATAAATATTCAGTAACCTGCACAATAGTGTCGGATTACGGTCTAAGTAATGTGTGCTCTATAGGGTCGTTCTTTTTGCCCCAAAGCCTGAGCAACACTCCAATAACGATAAGGACTATACCGAGTATCAAAATGGCTTTCAACATGCCGTCAAAATCGCTGAGCAATCCTTTTTCATACATCTCCAGATAGTATTCCGGTCCCCAGGATTTTTCATAGAATCTTATGAAAAAGGATCCTACGGCGGCAAGCGGTCCGAAGATCAGGCAGAAATTGGCGATTCTTATGGTATCACCCTCAGCCAACTTGGTGCGCGGATTTAGAGGATTGTTTTCAGGATCGCTCTTGTGCAGTCCTCCCGATTTCCTCTTGATGGCCAGGTATAAAGGAACTACCGCAAGTACCGGAATGAATCCCAAGAGGAAGAACTCTGCGCCGCTTATGAGCCATGCCAAAAGACCGAGGCAGAGAGGGCCGAGCAGTATGAATGCCCATCCCAACTTGCCCTTTACATAATACAAGCCTTCTCTTTTTTCAACGGGATACAGATATCTCAATTTCAAAGTTACGACTGCAAGCCCGATGTATATCAAAAAGAGGGTTATGTCAAGGATCCCGATTGCATCCGTGAAATCAAAATTCATCAGGATCATGCAGAATGCCGCCAATATCAGTATAGGCCAGATAGGCGTTTTTCCTCTTTTTGTAAGCCTGTTTAGGAATTTCGGTGACAAATTGTCCAGAGACATCATCGTGAACGCTCTGGAGGCGACCGCAATGGCGGCGTTGAATATCGCGCATTGCGCCACCACGGAAACTATCATAAATGCGATTCCCGCCAATGGACCTATGTGCAGTGTAAGTACCGATGAGAAGTCAAAATTTCCGCTTTGCGTTCCCCAATTGCTCCAAGGCTGTGTTGAAACTACGCCGGCAACAGTAGGGAGAATATAGCTTATCGCCATGATCAGCACGGCTATCTTCATTCCTTTAGGCAGAATATCCTGATTCTTGATTTCACCGCATATAGGTGCCAATTCAACAAAACCCGCATACATCCATATGCCTACAACAACTGCGGTTCCCACATCACTGAAACCGATATGCCCCGGCGGTACAAAAGGCGTCACAGGGTTGTGATGCCAATTCATAAAGCCCACCACCGTAACGACACCGAATCCTACTAAAATTATTATGCTGAGTATAATGCTGGTCAGACTCACTTCTTCCAGACCGAGTATATTTATGATAGTAAATATGGCTATCATAATCGTTTTTACGATAAATTCGGCAAGAGGTGAAAGATGAATATATGTGCTCATATAATCAACTGTCAGTATTACATACGCGACAGGAGTCAGATAAGACGCGAATATCATCCACCAGCCCATTGAAAAACCCCAAAATTCACCGAACGCCATCTTTGTCCATACATATGGACCCGAGCTTGCGGGAATCAGATTCGAGCATTCGGCAACCGCAAGTCCTGCAGGAAGAGCCCAAACAAACGGGATTATAGCAAGAAGCAAGAGGGTAAGTCCCGGCGCGGCACCCGATATCATCTCCTCAATTCCATATGCGCCCGCAGCACATTCGGAAAAAATAAAGGCAACTATCGCAAGTAGAGAAAAGTGTTTGCGCTTAAGCCCCAGTTCGGCATCAACGATCATTCGTCCGCCGTTATAGTTTACTTTTTTCATGCTTACTCCTTTGTTATTTTTGCAAAAACCAAATAAAAATCCTATTGCCCCCGATATCGAGATTTGTGATAAAGCGGGCATGAATTATATGCTGCCGATAATTATAAATACAGGAGCGGTATAACCGCTCCTGTAAAAATAATTCCTATTTCCACCAAGGATTGATCGTCGTTTCAGCTGTAATTTTGAGCTCGTTTGCCCATTTCATATACTGATCCACCTGTGCCTCGGAGAGCATATCCGATGAAAGCAAACCCTTTTGATCCATCTTGTCGTTTACGAGCAGTTTTGTGAACAGGAATCCGCTCTGTCCGGTCAGATACTGTTCGGAGCTCATTCCGGTGAGTTCATATGATTCAATGATTCCCGGTGCGGAGATATGAGTCTCAACCATAGTCTTCTTCCCGTTCTTCGTGCCGTATGCTTCAACTACGAAAGCGCCCGTATCCAGCTCTATGCCTTCATCTATGATTTCCTTAACTTCTTCCGGAGTTTTAGGAGCCATAGGGATCGATGCTACAACGAATTCCGCCGGAACAAATTCAGCGCCCTTGAAGTTCACTTTTTCATGAGAGATCAGCCCTGCCGCCTTGAGAGGCATTGCGAACTCTACGCCGCCGCCGCCATATTTAAAGAATACGTTTTGAACTCCCTTAAAGAATTCCTTTCCGTTGAGTCCGATATATACAACCTCATCATGTGAGTGATCATACATCGTAACAGGTTTCCCCATTTCAGGGAAGTTTCTCGTAACAGGATTGGAGAAGGAAGGTGTTCTCGTAACTTCTCCGTCCACGAAAGCATATGCATCGTCATCCATATCCCTGATGGCGGTTACGGTTGACCACCAGAAAGGAAGGAATCTCTTGGCCTCAACACCCTCATACACGAACATGTAGATGGTTTCGCACTCATCGAGCTCTCTTACCGCAAGTCGCGCGGTTACGCACATAAGTCCCGGCGCCGAGCCCGTTCCGATGATTGCCAGTTTTCCGATTTTCTTAAATTCTTCACGATAGTGCGTATACTCGTATTTGATTCCGTTAAGCCAGTTATCATCCGTGCCGGTAACAATATTGTCTCCCGTTGCAAAATCCTGATAATCGGCTTTAACTTTCAGTGCGGCTTCCAAAACGTTTTTCGCAAAGATGAGAGGAAGTGCATTCACCACCAGATCGCAACCCTGGGCGAGTTTCACTATTTCTTCTTCCTTGCTCGCATCTACTTTGAAGCCTTTTGCCTTTTTAAGCATACCTACCAGATTGTCCACTGCGGCTTTGTCATAATCCGCGATCAGGATTTCTCCCACATTCGGCTCCAAATCAAGCCTTCTTGCGACTGTTGAACCCTGCGCGCCGCTACCTAAAACTAATACCTTTTTCATAGCTACCTCCTTAACCTATTCGGTTCATGAAATGTATTGAATTTTCTGACAACTCCTGCGAAATTTTCACTTCGCCAACACTAACGTAATCTAGCTAGATTATTGAAATAATTTATAAAAAAACAGGAAAAGCATCGCAATGCTTTTCCTGTCCTTTTACCTGTTGGTTAAAGCCCCGTTGGTTCTGCATTTAAGCAGTATCTCCAAGAACTCATCCGGCAACCATTCTTTTACCTGACAGTTTCCGCTCCATGAATTGCGCCCCATGAAACCTTCCTGCTTCGGTCTCCCATTTAAGGGATGTCTCTGATTGCCTTCACATGATCATTATTCAATATTGAAAGAAGAATCAGATAACATCAACTGTTGTTTGCGTTAAAAACTCAACGCAACTTTTTAACTTATAGGATAGCTTCTTACCCATAGGATAGCCAATAGATAAAGATTTGTCAACAGGGAAATTGCAATTTTTCAAATCCATGCCGAGGCTGAAACCCGTGAAAACGAGTGGGCGCAAGGGCGTTAGTCGGAGATAATTTCAATCCATAGGGCATCGTAAAGGAGTCTGGTCTCATATGGCAGATTGAGATATGTTTCAAATTTTTCATCCAGAAAATCCTCATCGGGATATGCTATCCTGCTGTTGCGCAATGCCTCCGGCAGCAAATCGCGAGCGACTTTTTCCGGACTTGAATAACAAACCGCCATTGTGTTCATCGCCATGATATCCGGGCGCAGCATGAAATCTATAAATTTTTCCGCGGCTTCTTTATTCTTGCAGGCTTTGGGAATGCACATCGCATCGACAAAGAGATTGCTTCCCTCTTTGGGATAGGCAAGTGCCAAATCGGGATTCGTTTCGAGCATTACGAGCATATCCCCGGCATAATACGGAGCGAGCGCCGCTTCATTGCTCTCCATCTTGTTGAATATCTGATCCATGACATAAGCCTGCACCAAAGGTTTTTGTTTTTTGAGCAGCTTTGCCGCTTTTTTCAGCTGTTTCTCATCGGAAGTATTATACGATTCCCCCATCTTTTTCAGGGCAATGCCGATAGCATCACGCGAATTGTCGAACATCAATATCTGCCCTTTGTATTTTTTGTTCCACAGTATATCCCATGAGTCGACCTTTTCCTTAACCATTTTTTTGTTATATATGATTCCCACCGTTCCCCACTGGTAGGGAGCGCTGTATTCATTTGTCGGATCATATGGCGGATTGATGAACTGACTGTCGATATACTTGAAATTCGGTAAATTATCGTAGTTGATTTTGTGGAGCATTTTTTCATCGATCATCCTTGAAATCATGTAGTCTGATGGAAAAATGATATCATAACGCACACCGCCGGCGCGGATTTTCGAGTACAGTTCCTCATTAGTCGGCACGGTGTTGTAATTAACATTTATCCCGCTTTCTTTCTCAAACATCTTGATCGTTTCAAGATCGATATACTCCCCCCAGTTGCAGATATTTAGGGTGTTTTCATCGGAGTCGTTGTCACAGGCGCAAAAAAACGAAGTGACGATAAGCAGGAGTGATATCGTAAGCGCCGATAATGCTGATTGGAATTTGAAATCTTTTTTCTTCATCTTCATCCCTCAAATTTATCCCTCAAAACTGAATCATTCTTTTATTGTTGATTCCCTGTCTCGATTCGCGCACATTCACTATTATCAAAAGCGTTAAAACGCATATAAACATAACTGTGGAAAGGGCATTTATTTCAGGGCTTATGCGTTTTTTCGTCATGGCAAAGATGAGTACGCCTAATGTTTGCGAACGCGGTCCCGATGTGAAATAGCTCACCACCACATCATCTATGGATATGGTAAATGCCATAATCAAGCCTGTAACTATTCCCGGCAATATTTGTGGAAAAATTACTTTCCTGAGAGCGTAGATGGAACTTGCTCCTAAATCCAGCGCAGCTTCATACAGAGTCTTATCCATTTGTCGCATTTTAGGGATCACCGCAAGCACGACTATGGGGATATTGAACGTTATATGTGAAAGCAAAAGGGTGAGATAACTCATGCGAAATGCTTCCATATGCAGCACATTTGCGAGGAAAATAAAGAGCAGCATCAGGGAGACCCCCATGATTATGTCGGGTGCCATGAGCGGGAGATTATTCGCTTCGAGCCAGAAATTAGAATGTTTTTTACGCATGAAAGCAATTCCGAGGCAGGCTGTGGTTGCGATACATGTCGCGATTATGGAGGAAAGCACCCCCACGGATAGCGTTACCTTCACCGCGGCGATTATCTGCTCATTTGTAAAAAGGGCTTTGTACCATTTGAGTGTGAAGCCGCCCCAAACCGCACGATTTTTTGAGTCGTTAAACGAAAAAATCATCAATAACGCGATCGGAGCGTACAGGAATATGAAAATCAATATCATATACGCCCTGCCGGTAAGCTTGCTTTTTACGCCCACAGTACGCCCTCCTTTCTATCGTCAAATCTGCTGCCTATATTTATCATCACAACCACTATTATCATCAGGATGATAGAAATTGCCGCACCGAGATTCGGATTGTATGCGCCGCCCACAAATTCAAGTTCTATGAGATCTCCCACGAGCATATTGCCGCCGCCGCCTAAAATTTTGGATATGATGAATGTGCTGACCGCCGGGGCGAAGCACATCGTAATTCCGGAGATTACCCCCGGCTTACTGAGCGGGATTATAACTTTTCTGATTACCTGCTGTTTGTTGCAGCCGAGGTCCATCGCCGCTTCAATGATTGAATAATCCATTTTCGTCAGGGCGGTGTATATAGGCAGTATCATAAACGGCAGGTAATTGTAAACCATACCGAGTGCAACCGCCGTCGGGGTGTTTATTATATGAATGGTCGGCAGATTTATATTTGTGAGAAATCTGTTGAGCAGCCCGTTGTTTTCAAGGATTGTGAGCCATGCATAGGTGCGCAGGAGAAAATTCATCCACATCGGCAGCATTATCAGCATTAACAGGACGGGTTGTTTGTTTTCAGGAGCTTTCGACATGAAATATGCCATCGGATAGCCTATGATGAGGCATATCAGCGTTGATATTATCGCCAGTTTGAAAGAGCGGATAAACACCGTTGAATACAGCCCCATTCCCTTGAAGTTCACAAGCGAAAAATGCCCGTACATATCCGTAAAGGCGGAATAAATCACGATGGCCAGCGGCACCGCAACGAAAATCACCATCCACGCCGCGTATGGATAGGCAAAACGCCGAAGCCGCCTCAAGGCATTTTCCTCATTATATGTATATTTTCAGGCTCTATGTCGATTTGTTTGATTGCACCTATCTGCTGGGGAACCGTCGAATCAATGAGAAATTCAAAATCGCGGCATTTGACTCTCATTTGATAGTGGACGCCTTTGAAAAGGCACGACATAATCTCCCCCTCCAATAGAGCCTCGGATTTCTGGAATGAATGATCTTGCTTATCAATAAGCAGGATATCTTCGGGGCGCAGCACCATATCTATTTCTTCGTTTTCTTTGAATCCCGCATCAACGCAGTCATATGTAGTCCCTAAAAAGTCCACCGCACAATCACGCGGCATTTTCCCCGGAATTATATTGCTTTCGCCTATGAAGTCCGCAACGAATGCGTTAATAGGTTCGTTGTAAATCGCTATCGGAGAACCCTGCTGGAAAATTTGACCGTTATTCATTACGATCACGGTGTCGGAAAGAGTCAGCGCTTCTTCCTGGTCATGAGTTACATATATGAAAGTCATATCAAGGGATCGATGAATATTTTTGAGTTCGATCTGCATTTCCTTTCGGAGTTTCAAATCAAGCGCGCCCAAAGGTTCATCGAGCAGCAGGAGCTTAGGTTTATTGATCAGCGCTCTGGCAATTGCGACGCGCTGCTGCTGCCCGCCTGAAAGCGATGTCACCATGCGGTTTTCAAATCCCTTGAGATTCATCATTTCAAGCATTTCGGCGACCTTTACATCAATGGTCGTATGATCAATATCCTTGAGTTTTAAGCCGAATGCGATATTGTCATGCACATTGAGATGAGGAAAGAGGGCATATTTTTGAAAAACCGTGTTTATATTTCTTTTATTGGGCGGAATATCGGAAATTTCCTGTCCGTCAAAAAAAACCTCACCGGAATCGGGAGCTTCGAAGCCGCCGATTATGCGCAGTAAAGTCGTTTTTCCGCAACCTGATGGACCGAGCAATGTAACAAATTCTCCGTCGGTTATAGACAGATCAATGGATTTAAGCACCGGTTCACCGCCAAATGATTTTGAGATATTCTTAAGCTCAATGAGCCCGGAATCAAGTTTTTTCTGCATTATCACACCTTTCAAGTGAGAAGACAACACATTCTCAACAATGACAAAACAAAATATCCCCTGTTGATGAAATTGTAACACATCATCCTTTTCCTTTCAAGGCGCATGTGAAGAAGAATTCCTGTTTCGGAAGTTGGCATCGTAGGGACGAAGCATCAGCCGGGATCAGCTTATCGCAAGGCTCATATTTGCGTCAAATTTGAAAGGTCACAGCTTTATGGTGAGTTCCACCGGGCAGTGATCCGAGCCGAATATCTCTTGATGTATTCCTGCGGAAACGAGATTCTTTTCAAAATCCGCCGATGTCAGGAAGTAATCTATGCGCCAGCCTGCATTGCGCTCTCGAGCTTTTGTAATATACGACCACCAGGTGTATTTATCCGCTTT
>CAUUCX010000004.1:0-17016 GCA_963543615.1 uncultured Eubacteriales bacterium
CTTGATCCCATATAATAACCACATTTCAAGTCGTTTGCGGTGGTTATTATATCATGATTTTTAACAAAATCATGATATAATTCGCCATCTGCGATTTTGCTCACCGCTACATTGTAGGCAAAATAATCGCAGGGCACTTAATTATAATAACCGAAAAAACAAATTGCTGCCGATCGATCATTCTTTACGCTTCCGTATTAAAAAACCCGGCGCAACCGCTTTGTCAATTTTCATCTTCAAAATCTGCTGCGGATGCGGGGCATCCTGCACAGCCTCACCCTCATCATTTACAAGCCCGTGAACCGTCTGCGTAAAAAACTCGGTATACGGACCGAAAATCTCAACCTCATCGCCTACTGAAAATTTATTTCTTTGTTCAATAACCGCGATTCCCGTATCGTGATCGTATTCTTTAACCACTCCGACAAATGAGTATTCCCTTATATACGCGCTGCTTTGATAGCTTTGTGCCGTGTTCATCGGCTTATCGAAATAAAATCCCGTAGTAAACTCTCTATGACTCGCCTTATTGATTTCATCAATCACCACCGGATTCACTTCATAATTCTCGGGGTTTTCATAATATTCATCTATCGCCTTACGATATGCCCCGACTATCGTAGCGACATAAAAAGCACTCTTTATGCGCCCCTCGATTTTTGCAGAGGCAACCCCCGCTTTCACCAAATCCGGAATATATCGAATCATGCAAAGATCTCGTGAATTCAATATATATGTACCGCGACCATCTTCCTCTATCGGAAAATACTCACCCGGTCGCTGTTCTTCCACAAGAGCGTATTTCCAACGACACGGATGCGCACACTCGCCTCGATTCGCATCGCGTTCTATCATAAAATTGCTCAAAAGGCATCTGCCTGAATATGAAATGCACATGGCACCGTGAACAAATGCCTCAAGTTCCGTTTCCGGTCTCAAATATTCCCTGATTTCACGGATCTCGTTCAAAGACAGCTCGCGCGCAAGCACAATTCGCCTGATCCCCAAATTCTCAAAAAATTTTGCCGTCAGCTTATTGGTCGTATTTGCCTGTGTGCTGAGATGCAATTCCGCATCCGGGATTATTTCCTTTAGCAGAGCGATAACACCCATATCCGACACGATAAACGCATCTATATCAAGTTTTCCGATCTCCGTTAAAAACAGCTTAAATGCTTCCAAATCCTCATTATGCGGGTAAATATTAAGAGCCATATAGATCTTTTTGCCTCGCTCATGCACATATTGAGCCGCGCTTTTAAGTTCATCTGTATTTAACCCCGCGGATGAACGCAAACTGAAATCCCCGCCGCCGATATATACCGCATCTGCGCCGTAATCTACGGCAACCTTTAATTTTTCAAAATCCCCCGCCGGCGCGAGCAATTCTATTTTCTTTTTTTTATCCACCTCTATCGATCCCTTTATTGATTTAACGCCTACCCTCAATTAAGAGCAATGTATTCCTTTTAATCTATTATTTACCCGTTTTTAGAACTCTGCTAACGGATATGCCGTCTCCCAGCGGCAACACCACCGTTTCAACTCGCTTATCATCGCTTATATATTTAAGAAACTCCCTCATTCTATGCGCCCCGGTCTTAAATCTCCTGCCGAGCAGAAAATCATCGGAAGCGGTAGCCCCTCTTTGCAGTATATTATCGCAAACGATAATGCTTTCTTCACGCATAAAAGGCATTGATTTATCCCAGAATTTTTTATACTGCCCCTTAGCCGCATCAATAAAAAGAAAATCCGCACGCTCAAAATCTATACCCGATTCAGCGACGGATCTTTTCAAGTCCAAGTCTATATAATCGCCCTCAATAATGCGAACCCTATCCTCAAGCTTCAATGCGGAAATATTTTCACGAGCCCTTTTCGACATTTCCAAATCTCTTTCACACGAAATCACGATTGAATTCGCGCAGGCATGAGCAAAGACCGCTGCCGAATACCCGATCGCAGCACCGATTTCCAATATTATTTCCGGCTCTTTTATTCTTAAAAGCGACCGAAGAAACGATTCCACACTTCGCGAAATTATCGGCACGCCTGCAATTTCGGCTTCAATTCTAAAAGCGTGAAGATCATCATTTATCGGACTGTAAAAACCGTCCGTATATTCAAGCACCCGCTTGTCTGTAAAAATTCAAATCACCTACCGGAAAACAAACATATGTGATATAACTAATCCAAAGACTTTATATACTCTTCTTTATATTCTAAAAATGTATCATAATCTTCGGCAAAATTGTGCGCTCCGGAACCCTTGCTTTTCAAAACATAATAGCAATAGTCCGTGTCGGCGGGATAAAGCGCCGCCTTAATTGAGGCTATTGACGGCGAACATATCGGCGTGGGTGGAAGTCCGTCATGCAGATATGTATTATAAGGGGATTTTACCTTTAAATCCTTTGAATATAAACGCTCTTTTGTCTTCCCCAATGCATACTGTACCGTTGCATCGATCTGCAATCTTTGGCCTTTTTCTAAACGATTATATATAACGCTTGCGATTTTGGCGCGCTCCTCATCATTCCCCGCTTCCCGCTCTATAAGCGAAGCCACCGTAATGATTTCACGAATGCTGTATCCGAGTTCCTCGGCACGAGCATACATTTTAGATGTAAATTTTTTATCGAACTGTCTGAGCATAGTATCAATAATCTCATGCTCATCGGAATTCAAAGCTATCGCATAGGTTTCAGGATATAAAAAACCCTCCAGACGCTTTTCATCTTTAGGAATTCCATCCAAAAAGCGATACCCGTCAAAACTGCCTTCGGCAACTTCTCGCCTGAAAGCATCTGCGTTTATATGCCCCTCTCCCTCAAGTTTTTCTATGACGGCATCGATGCTTAGTCCCTCCGGCACGGTAATCATAGAGGCCAAGGATTTTCCGGCGGCAAGCTGCTTCATTATTTCTTCGGCTCCGTCATATGCGCTTATTTCATATTCTCCCGATTTGTATTTGCCGTCATAATTTTTTATGCGCGACACGATCTTAAACGCGGTCACGGACTTTATGACCCTGCTCTCATGCAAAATATTTGCAATCGTTTCCGTGCCGGCACCCATTGGAATCGTGACGATAACCGCCTCCGCTCCCAAATAGGAATCTCCCACCGGAGCGGTTCCGTTCTTTATATAGATAAAACCGCAGCACAACAGCAGAACAATGACTAAAAGAACGGCAACAACTTTCTTTTTCATCTCTTCTTAATTACCCTCCGGCGCACCGCATAAAGCGGAGCGTTAAAACACAAGCAAGTTGAAACTACTCTTTCGCTCTGCCCAAATATTCGCCCGTTCTGGTATCTATTTGGATCTTTTCCCCTGTTTCGATAAAGATAGGTACCTGTATGATAGTTCCGGTTTCAACCGTTGCCGCCTTTGTAACATTTGTTGCGGTATCGCCTTTCACTCCCGGCTCGGTTTCAACAACCTCGAGATTCACGAAATTAGGCGCTTCCACCAGGAACGGCGCATTATTGTAGAATTTGATAATTGCCTCGTCATTTTCGCGCAGATATTTCATCGCATCTTCAACCTGATCACTTGTAAGCGGGATTTGTTCATATGTTTCAGCATCCATAAAGTAATACAATTCCCCGTCATTATAAAGATACTGCATTGTCTTGACTTCTATCATGGCTTTAGGGAATTTATCATTCGGATTGAATGCTTCTTCCCGCGTGGCTCCAGTCAGAATATTCTTGTACTTGGTCCTGACAAATGCCGCGCCCTTCCCCGGCTTCACATGTTGAAAATCTATTACCACATGAGGCTCACCGTTCATCTCAAATGTCATACCTTTTCTAAAATCGCTTGCGTAAATCATAATCTCTCCTTAACTAACACAAATCCGGCAATACGCCTTTCCTGAATACGCTGTTCAGTATATCAAAAAACGCCCTTGCTTTCAAGCAAGTGAAGATAGGCGCATTTCAAAACAATCCTCATTCGGCGGCGCTCATATTAACGCCTATAGCCTCACCTAAAATTTTATATACATCGTTCATCATCATTGAAAATTGCATCTCCGCCTGCAAGTATTCAGCAGCCAAAGGATCCTTTGCCAATATTCCGTACAAATTTTGCAGCGTAGTCTGAAATTCTTCACCGAGTTCTTCACCCATCATAGCTTTTGCCTGAAGTTCCATCTGCTTTTGCTGGAAATTTTTAAGCATTTCATTGACGCTCTCATTAGCCTCAACCTTTTCTCTCAATTCGGAATAATGCTTAAATTCCTGACTTTCCTTGATCGCCCTTGCAAGACCGTGCGCCTCATCATAAACATTCATTATTACACCTCCTAAATTTACACTTCCAAAAATATCGGCAGAATTATAGGCTCTCTCTTTGTCTGAGCATATATAAAGTTTTTCAAATTCTGGCGAACCGCCGACTTCATCACATTCCAATCCGTAATATCCTCACGCACCAGCGAATCCAATGTTTTTTCAACATTGCGTCTGGCATCTGAAATCAAATCCTCATTTTCACGAACGTATACAAAGCCCCGTGAAACTATGTCAGGCCCTGCGACTATCTCATGAGTATCACCGTCGATTCCTACAACAACGATTATAAGCCCCGACTCCGAAAGGAGCTTCCTGTCCTTTAAGACTATGCTGCCAACATCACCGATTCCGAGACCGTCAACCAAAACGGGCTCGGCAGGAACACATTCTCTTTCAACTCTTACACCGCTTTTCCCTAAAAGCAGCATATCCCCGTTGGCGAGGATAAATGTATTTTTTGCCGGCAATCCTATCTGTTGAGCTATGCCCGCATGTGCCTCAAGATGTCTGTATTCACCGTGAACCGGCATAAAATATTTGGGATGAATCAACGCCTGCATGAGCTTTAATTCTTCCTCGCACGCGTGCCCCGATACATGAATATCCGCTATATCCGAATAAATCACCTCCGCACCGCGAGCCAGCAATCTGTTTACGACATTTGATACGGTTTTTTCATTCCCGGGAACAGGCGTAGATGATAAGACGACCGTATCTCCTTTTTTTATTTGCACCGCCTTGTGTTCCGCCGCAGCCATGCGCGCAAGAGCCGACATCGGCTCGCCCTGACTTCCGGTGGTCAGAATAACCAGTTTATTATCCGGAATCCCTTTGATCTTATTGATATCCACAAGAATGTTTGCCGGTATTTTTAAATATCCGAGCTCCTTTGCCAAACCCGCATTATTGACAAGACTGCGACCCGACATCGCAACTTTTCTGCCATGGAACACGGCATTGTCGATAATCTTCTGTATTCTATGTACATTTGACGAAAATGTCGCGATAATTATCCTGGAGTCGGAATCGCGAATTATATTTTCAAGGGCTTTCCCGACCACGCGTTCAGATGCTGTGAAACCCGGTCTTATCGCATTGGTGCTGTCAGCCATGAGTAAGTCCACGCCCTCCGCACCGATAGCTGCCAGTCTTGCAAAATCTATCGGCTCACCGTCAACCGGCGTATAATCGATCTTAAAGTCACCCGTATGGAATATGCGACCTACTGGCGTATCTACACTTAAACAAATTGAATCCACGATAGAATGGGTAATTCTTATGGCTTCAATTTCAAAACATCCCAATTTGAACTTATCGCCGGTCTTGATTTTGGAGAGTCGCCCTTGAAGCCCATGCTCTTTAAGCTTATTTGCAATGAGACCGAGGGGGAATTCCATCGCGTAAACCGGCGCATTCACATATTTCAAGAGATACGGCACAGCGCCTATATGATCCTCATGTCCATGAGTGATCACGATGCCCTTCAATTTTTTCTGATTTTCTATTACATACGAAAAATCCGGAATCACCACATCGATACCGAACATTTCGTCATCGGGAAAAGACATACCGCAATCTATTATCATCGCCATACTCCAAAGCCATCATATTCTTACCGATCTCGTTAAGACCTCCAAGGGGTATGAGTTTTAATTCTTTACTGCCTTTCTTTATTCCCTTTTTAGAAATTCTCGACAGCGGATTCAGATTCGGTGAAGCATTGGACTTCGTACTCTTGGCGGATTTTGCAACTTTTTGTGAGCTTGAAGCCCTCTTGCCGGATGTATTTCCTTTTGCATATCCGCCGCTCTTTGAGCCGCCGAAATTCTTATTCAATCGCCTATCCGAAGTCGAATAGGTCCTATTTTTTTTATTGTTTTCCATTATATATTTAACCTTTATACATTTAACCTTCCTAATCAGTTATTTCACTACAACATTTACCAATTTATTCGGCACGACAACGGTTTTAACGATATTCAAACCGCTGACGATTCCCTTTACATTCGCATCGCTCATAACCATATCATGCAAGTCCTCACGCGACAGATTGTTAGGCACATTGATTTTTGCCTTAACCTTGCCGTTGAGCTGGAAAACCACTTCTACCGCATCCATCTGTAGAGCCGCTTCATCGTATTCCGGCCACGGTTCGCTGTAAACGAAATCATCATGCCCTGCCATTTCCCACATTTCCTCGCAAATATGCGGAGCAAACGGGGAGAAAACTATTATCAAATTATCCAGTGCCGCCGCAAGCAAAGCACTGTTTCTATATTCAGATTCCTTGTGCTTCGACATTTCATTTACGAGTTCCATTATCGATGAAATCGCCGTATTGAATTGGAATCTCCCGCCTGCATCTTCGGCAACCTTTTTAATCGTATAATTCATTGCATATGCGAGCAGCTTATCCTCATCGGTCACTATATCGTATTCATACCTGCCGTCGCTTCCGCGCGCTATACCCTCACGCTCAAACAGCTCAAACAGTTCCACAGCCAATCTGTATACCCGATTTATAAAGCGATAGCTTCCCTGTACACCCTGATCCGACCATTCGAGTTCCTTTTCAGGGGGAGCGGCGAACAATATAAACAATCTCGCGGTATCCACGCCGAAATTTTGAATTATCTCCTCGGGACTTACAACATTTCCAATGGATTTTGACATTTTCCTGCCGTCCTTATTCACCATGCCTTGTGTGAGGAGATTTTCGAACGGTTCATCGGAATCGGTATAACCCAAATCATGCAGTGCCATCTGGAAAAATCTTGCATACATGAGATGCAGAATTGCATGTTCCACTCCGCCTATGTATTGATCCACATTCATCCAGTACTCTGATTTATCCTTCGAAAAAATTTCTTTTTCATTTTTCGCATCACAATATCTCAAGAAATACCATGAAGAATCGAGGAAAGTATCCATGGTGTCACTCTCCCTTTCGGCATCCGCACCGCATACGGGGCACTTTGTCTTTATAAACGATTTGCTGGTCGTTATAGGCGAATCACCCTTTCCGGTGAACTCCACATCGGTCGGCAGAATAACCGGAAGATTCTCAAGCCTTTCAGGAACCCAGCCGCAGGAATCGCAATGTATCATCGGAATAGGCGTTCCCCAATAACGCTGCCTTGAAACGAGCCAATCGCGCAATCTGTAGTTTATCGCCTGCTTGCCCTTGCCGCTCTTTTCGAGCATTTCCGTGATTTTTTGAATAGCATCTTTATTATCCATGCCGTCAAATTCGCCGGAATTTACCATTCTTCCCTCGGCGACAAACGCTTCTTTCAGGTCATGTATATCTATTTCGGGATTGCCCGGGTCGACAACAGCTACCACCTCACAGCCGAATTTTACAGCGAATTCAAAGTCTCGCTCATCATGTGCCGGCACAGCCATGATGGCGCCCGTTCCATAATCCATGAGAACGTAATCCGAGATGAATATGGGAACTTTTTTCCCATTCACCGGATTTATGCAAAATCTGCCGATATTGACCCCCGTCTTTTCCGTAACGGTTGAAGTGCGCTCAATATCGGTTTTATGCGCCACCTGCTCTATATACGCAAGTGTATCCGCTTCTTCAGGTCTGCCGGCGACCAAAGGTTTCACATAAGGATGTTCCGGCGAAAGAACCATATATGTAACGCCGTACAAGGTATCTGCCCTGGTCGTGAACACCGTCAGCTTTTCATCAAAACCCTCGATTTCAAAGTCAATTTCCGCACCGTAGCTCTTACCTATCCAATTTTTTTGCATCAGCTTTACTTTATCCGGCCACCCTGCGAGTTTTTCCAGATTTTCGAGCAGTCTTTCCGCATAATCGGTAATTTTGAAATACCACTGCGAAAGTTCTTTCTTTTCAACCTCCGCCCCGCAGCGTTCGCAAGCACCCTCAACGACCTGTTCATTTGCAAGAACGGTCGCACAATCAGGGCACCAGTTCACCGGATTTTCCTTTTTATATGCCAGACCGCTTTCAAAGAATTTTATAAAAATCCACTGTGTCCACTTGTAATAATCGGGGTGACAGGTTGCCACTTCGCGCCCCCAGTCATACGACAATCCGAGTGTCTTGAGCTGTGTCCTCATTTCATCTACATTCGCCCATGTCCATGCCGACGGCTCCGCCTGATTTTTTATTGCGGCGTTTTCAGCGGGAAGACCGAAAGCATCCCAACCCATGGGGTGCAATACATTATACCCTGCCATATGTTTCTGCCTCGCAATGACATCACCAATCGAATAATTCCTCACATGCCCCATGTGCAGCTTGCCGGAGGGATATGGAAACATCTCCAAAACATAGAATTTCTCTTTGTCTTTATTCTCCTCAACCTTAAAAACCTCTGCATCCGCCCAGCGTTTCTGCCATTTTTTTTCAATCGCATCAAAATCGTATTTTACAGTCTTACTCATTCTCGGCTCCTTCGCATAAAAACATCTCACAATCCGTCCACAGCTTTTCAATGCTATATTTTTCGCGCATTTCAGCCGTCAAAATATTCACTATCAAATCGCCATAATCCATTAAAATCCAACCTGAACCGCTCTTCCCCTCGATATTTTTAGGGAAAATATTTTCCTTTGCAAAGCGTTCTTCCAAATCATCGGCGAGCGAAGTCAAATGCCTTGTGTTCATTCCCGTAGCCATGACAAAATAATCGGCAAAACCCGATTTGTCAGCTATATCGATACTGCAAACTTCCAATGCTTTTTTCTCATCCAGCAATTCAGTGGCTATTAGCGTCATTTCCTTTGCATCCATTTTCTCTCTCCTTTCAAATAATCATATGCCTTTAGGGTATCTTTATCGATCTCAATCCCCGCCTTTTTAAGATAATCTACCGTATGTCGCAAACATGCGCAACATGCCCGCTCAAGATCCCCGCCTAATGCCAAAGCTCTCAACTCGGCAACACCGTCATAATCCCGCCCGTACTCTACCGCATCTGCCAGATATATAACCATTTCCATGGGGCTCATGCCTGCCCTGCCCGTAGTGTGATAGCTTATAGCGTTCAAAATATCCTCATCGCATATGCCGAATATTTCGCGTGCAAAGAGTGCGGCAACTTTGGCATGCGATAAATTGATATTGCCCAAATATCTTGCACCCTGCTCGTATTTAATTACCGCTTTGTCCAAATCTTCTGCCGACATGCCTCTTGCCATATCATGCAATAAAGCGGCTATTTCAACCTTTTCAGGAGCAAGATCATACATATGTGCCAATTTCAGCGCCATATCGCATACCCTCAAAGTATGCAGAAAACGCTTTTCACTCAACCGCTCGGAGATATATGCAAGGATCTTCGTTTTTACATCGCTCTCCGGTGAATCATCTCTATCGATTTTATACATGCCCTTGGCGATTATATAGTTAAATACGCTGCACGGAATAAGATCTCGCACTTCTGAAAAAGATCCACTCTCTATCAAATCTCGAATCGAGCTTGAAGAAATATCGGGCATCACCGCGTTCAATATGAAAATCTCCGCGCCATATTTATTCGTCAGCGCTTCGGCTGATTGTCGCAGCAGTCTTCCACCCTCATCCGGTCTGTCGCCCACAATTACCGCAAACTCACGAAGCAATTCATCGCCTTTCTTCCAATCTTCAACGGAAAAAAGGGAATCACTGCCCATTATAAAATATAGTTTATTCTCCCCATTTTCAAATTCCCCACGCAAGTGACGAAGCGTATCGATACTATATGAAATTCCGCCTTTGTCAATTTCATAGCTGCTGACCTTGCAGTGTTCAAAGCCGGTAAACGCGAGATTCAGCATGTTTATGCGATCCTTTGAAAATTCCGCCCGTCTGTCCCGCTTAAACGGCTGTATATACGCCGGCATGAGCAAAATCAAATCCAAGGCGAGTTCATTTATGGCAGCTTCGGCAAGCTGCACATGCCCGTTATGCACGGGATCGAAAGAACCGCCGAAGACCGCTATTTTCATTTCTGCACCGTTTCCTGTGTAATTTTTAAGCCCAATTCATCTAATTGTTCATCACCCGCCACAGCCGGGGCACCGGTAACCATACACTGCGCCGCCTGATTTTTAGGGAAAGCGATAACATCTCGTATGGATTTTTCACCGGCGATCAACATAACCAATCTGTCGAGTCCATAAGCAAGCCCCCCGTGCGGCGGCGTTCCGAATTTGAATGCTTCGATCAAAAATCCGAATTTTTCCTGCACTTCCGAGTCATTGAGGCCGAGTGCCTTAAACATTCTCGCCTGCAGTGCGCTGTCATGAATTCTTATTGAACCTCCGCCGAGTTCTACGCCGTTGAGCACTATATCATATGCATTCGCATTAACACTCAACGGATCGCTCTCCAATTTATCAATATCCTCTAATTTCGGAGATGTAAACGGATGATGTTTTGCACTTATTTTTCCGGTATCCTCATCCTGCTCAAAGAGCGGGAAATCGACCACCCACAATAAATTATAATCATCGTCTGAAAGCAATCCCATTTCACCTGCTATATGCCGTCTTAAGAATCCTAAAGAGGCGGCGACCACGCTTTTTTTATCGGCTATGATGAAAATTACATCACCCACCTCGGCATCGAATAAATCCAGTATTTTCTTGATAGCTTCCTCATCAAAAAATTTTGAAACCGAAGATGCAATCCCGTCATCAGTCCACTTGATCCAAACCATGCCCTTTGCGCCGTATTGCTTAACCATCTCGGTCAGCTTGTCAATACCTTTGCGGGAGTATTTTTCAGCAGCACCGGAGATGCATATCCCCTTTACCGCTCCGCCTGATGAAAGTGCATCGGCAAACACCTTGAAATCCGTACCGGATACGGCGGGTGCTATATCCGTCAATTCATAGCCGAATCTCAAGTCGGGCTTATCCGAACCGAATCGATCCATAGCCTCCGCATACGATAATCTCGGAAACGGAGTTTTGATATCTATGCCCTTTATTTCCTTGAATGTTTTTTTAAGGAACCCCTCTTGCACCTCAATAACATCATCAATATCGACAAAAGACATTTCCAAATCTATCTGAGTAAATTCCGGTTGTCTGTCCGCACGCAAATCCTCATCTCGGAAACATTTTGCAATCTGCATATACCTGTCCGCTCCGCTCACCATGAGCAGCTGCTTGTACATCTGCGGAGACTGCGGCAAAGCGTAAAACGCGCCGTTACTGATCCTGCTCGGCACAAGATAATCCCTTGCACCCTCCGGCGTGGGCTTAATCAAAACCGGAGTTTCTATCTCCATGAATCCGTTTTCGTCAAAATAATCTCTCGCAATTTTTACGATCCTGTGCCTGAGCATCAAATTCTGCTGCATTTTGGGCTTGCGCAAATCGAGATATCTGTACTTTAATCTCAAATTCTCATCGGCATTATCATCATCTTTGATGTAAATAGGAGGCGTGTCGGCCTTTGAATATATATTGATATCCTCTGCAACTATTTCTATATCTCCTGTTGGCATTTCCGGATTTTTTGCCTGTCGCTCGCGCACTTTGCCCCTGATTCCGACAGTAAACTCACTGCGCAGCGAATCCGCTTTTGCGAACAATTCTTCCGGCACATTATCATCAAATACAATCTGTACTACACCGCTGCGATCGCGTAAATCACAAAATATCAGACCGCCCAAATTTCTGCTCTTTGCGACCCAGCCGTTTAATACGACATTTTCATTTACGTTTTTCAGATTTAATTCACCGCACATATGTGTTCTCTTAAATACCGTCATTTCCAATTTCCTTTCGCAAACATCTCTCTTTTCCTGTTCAGCATATCCGCTATTCTCTCACAATATATCTCATAATTATTTACATTCGGATAGCGCTCAAGACGATTTTCAGCCGGAAAATATGCCTTGCTTATTCCACCCGCCCCCATCGCTATGATGCTTTGAGCCTCCTCCATTATCCTCACATTGTATACCGATAAATTGTCATCTTTGCACCAGCCGACATTCTCCATCGCGCCGCTCATATTCTTCTGGCGATACAGATAATACGGCAGATATCCGCTGCTGCGAAGTAATTGCTCCGCTTCACAAAGCATTTCGGGAACGATGTTTTCCCCGTTGTGATGATATTCTCTGTCCATTTCGGCAAGTTTGGAGGAACGCTTCACCGCCAATGTATGAACCGTGATATTGTCCGCTCCCAAATTCAATATTTCACATAGAGAATATACGAAATCATCGAGCCTCTCACCGGGAAGTCCGGCAATTAAATCCGTGTTTATCGACTTGAATCCGATGCGATTTGCTGTTTCATAAGCCGTATAGACCTGATCAACCGAATGCGCCCTCCCTATTATATCGAGCGTTTCCTGTTTCATCGTCTGCGGATTTATGCTTATTCTTTCCACACCATGAGCCTTGATTATGCGCAGCTTCTCCTCGTTAATGGTGTCGGGACGTCCCGCCTCAAGCGTAAATTCGAGTTCGGGTGAAAACAATTTGACCGCATTTTCAAGAAGCATATCAAGATTTTTCGGATTGAGCGCAGTCGGGGTTCCCCCGCCTATATAAAGCGACTCGACCCGCAAGCTTTGCGCGTACATTTTCTCATGCACAAAGCTCATCTCGCGAAGCAAATTCTCCATATACAAATCGTGCTGCGCATCGCTTACAGCATTTGAAGTAAACGAACAGTACATGCAACGCGTAGGGCAAAACGGGATACCGATGTAAACGGCAACACTGCCAGCATGTGGCGCTCCAAGCTTCTCTCGCTGATACGCGTAAATTTCACCTGCCATGGCGGCTTTCGCAGGAGAAAGCAGATATTCATCTTGCAAAATTTCGACAGCCCGCTCCACCGAGCCGCATATCCTTGCTATTTCAGCAACCAGTTTAACCGGACGGATTCCGGTTAAAATCCCCCATTCCGGAGTTTTTCCCGTGTGGAGCATCAGGGATTTATAAAGCTGTCTTGCGATAAGATCGCGCCGCGCATTGTGCAAAAGCAAGGCGTATTCGGGCAAACTCTCGTCGATTACAAAATCAAACTCATCCCCCGCCTGTGCCGTGTCCGTCAACTCATACTCATCAGCTTTCAGAAACACTTTCACGAGTTCTTCATACTGATTTATATTCCTGACGGATTTTGCAAATATTCTATACAAAAGGATTGTTCTCCTTTTCAAAACCTATACTCGTGTGCTCCATATGCCCCGGCAAGACCAGCAAATCATCCTTGAGTTTGAATAATTTATCCCGTATAGAGCTTATAAGCTGATCGTAGGAACCTCCGATAAAATCGGTTCTTCCGATAGATGCCTTAAACAATGTATCACCGCTGAAAAGCACCGCATCATCAACCAATATACACATTCCGCCGGGAGTATGACCGGGAGTGTGTATAAATTTGAGCTGCATATTCCCTACTTTCATTTCCTCGCCGTCCTTAACTAATATATCGGGCTTGGGCATGATTCCGCCCGGCGTGGAAAGATAGGAATGATTCATCTCCGGATTTGAAAGCATTTCAGCTTCATCCTCATGAGCTATCAGTTTGATATCGGGGAAAGCTTTCTGATATGAGGCTATGCCGCCGATGTGGTCGTCATGCCCGTGTGTAAGGATTATGTATTCCGGGGACATGCCCGATTCTTCAATAAAATTCATGCCGGCTTCCGACGGGCCGCCCGGGTCGACAATAAACCCTTTTCCGGTATCTTCATCATATGTAAAATATGTGTTAACAAAAAGTGAACCGCTCGGTATATTTTTTATCTTCAATTTGGAATTCCTCCCTTACAATTGATATGCTATTTGCTTCTGCGAACATCCACAACCGATGGAAGGGATTTGAAGTTCATAAGTACCTTTTCCATCTCATTCCTTGAGCTGATGGAGATAGTGAGCAATATGCTCACAAGCTGCGCTTTCCCGCTTTTCGCATTCACACCGGTTATATCGACATTCATATCCTCGCACTTCTTTGAAATGTCCGAAAACAATCCTTTCCTATCCTCCGCAATTATGAGCAGAGTCGTGTTGTATGACTGCGATGTCAAATCCTTTTCCCATTCGACATCTATGAATCGGCTATGCTCTTCGACAGGCAAATTATTCATATTGATGCAATCCTTGCGGTGAACGGATATACCTCGCCCTTTGGTTATAAACCCTATTATCTCATCCCCCGGAACGGGATTGCAGCAACCCGCGATTCTGATCAGCAGATTATCCACACCCGCGACCTTTACACCGGCAGAAGATTTATTGGAGCCGGACTTCTTTTTAGCATCAACGGCTATATCCGCAACGGAATCCGTCTTTTTCTTTTTCGCATCCTCTTCCTCAACATATGATTGGAGCATATGCACAACTTTGCTGACGATTGAACCGCCTTGACTCAGCTGATTGTACAGCTCATCCTCATTGTTCAGGTTCATTTCCTTTGCAATTTTCAGTATATTTGAATGTTTAAGCAGCAGTTGAGAATTTAAGCCCCGCCGCTTCACATAGCTGTCCAACAGCTCCTTGCCTTTGTCGACGCTGTCCGAACGATTTTCTTTCCTGAGCCAGGAGCGAATTTTACTTCGAGCATTGCTGCTTTTTGCAATTTTGAGCCAATCCACGGACGGTCCGCTTGAGTTGGATGAAGTTACGATTTCAACTATATCACCGTTTTCCAGAACATGATCAATCGGAACCATTTTCCCGTTTATCTTCGCGCCTATGCACTTATATCCTATTGCCGAGTGTATTTTGAAAGCGAAATCGAGCGGGGTGGACCCGGCAGGCAGTTCGATCACCTCGCTTTGCGGTGTAAATACGAAAACCTGACTCGCGAATAAATCAACGCGCAGCGATTCCATGAACTCCATCGGATCGTTCATATCCTTTTGAAGTTCGAGCATCTGTCGCAGCCATGCGATTTTTCCTTCCTCAACATCGACCTGCACACCTTCTTTGTATTTCCAATGCGCCGCAATACCGTATTCGGCAATTTTGTGCATCTCGTATGTTCTTATCTGAATTTCGAAAGGATCGCCGTTATCTCCGATAACCGTGGTATGCAGTGATTGATACATATTCGGTTTCGGCATGGCGATATAATCTTTGAATTTACCGGGTATAGGTTTCCACATCGTGTGTACTATACCCAAAACACCGTAACAATCTCTAATGCTGTCGACTAAAATGCGTACCGCGGTTAAATCGAATATCTCGTCCAACTGCTTGTTTTGATAGCGCATCTTCTTATATATGCTGTAAAAATGCTTGGAGCGCCCCATGATATCGAACTGGATTTTCATCTCTTCCAATTTTTCCGAGATTTCATCCATTACCTTGTTTATGGTCGCTTCACGCTGTTCTTTTTTCAGCTGAACACCCTCAACCAGCGCATAATAAGCATCGGGGTCAAGATATTTCAGCGCGATGTCTTCAAGTTCAAATTTCAGCGCATATATGCCCAATCTGCTCGCAAGCGGTGCATATATATCAAGGGTTTCCTGACATTTTTCTAAAATCTTCGGCTCCGTCATATAATTGATGGTTCGGAGATTGTGCAATCTGTCAGCCAACTTGATTATAAGCACCCTTATATCTTTGGACATCGCAAGAAACATCTTGCGAAGATTCTCCGCCTGACGTTCCTCCTTGCTGTCAACTTTCAGTGAACCCAGCTTTGTCACGCCGTCAACTAAAAGCATTATCTCTTCGCCGAACTCGGTTTTAAGCCGTTCTCGCGTATATTCCGTATCTTCCACCACATCATGCAGCAAACCCGCAACTATGGTTCGCTCATCCATGCCGAGTTCCGCCAAAATTTTAGCCACGGCAAGCGGGTGAACAAAATAGGGTTCTCCCGACTTTCTGAGCTGCCCGTCATGCATGCGAACGCCCACATCATATGCTTTCTCGATAAGATCCGGATTATAATTCGGATTTATCTCCAGTAAACTTTCAAGTAATTCTTCCTTACTCTGCATCCTTCACTACTTTTTTCTTTCCTTTCGCTGACCGATGATACCTTGAAGCCGGTTTTGACAGCAATCTTGTCAAATCATAATAGAGCGGACTGCAAACGAATATCGACGACATACAGCCTGTAAGTACACCTATCATCAATGGAAGTATGAAACCTCTTATCGAAGAAGAAACCATGATGAACAAAGGCAACATAACGAGCAGTGTTGTAAATGAAGTCATAATGGATCTGGTCAGGGTTTGATTGATACTGAGATCAATCGCCGCCTCATTGGCAGTACGCTTTTTGAATCCCGCATTCTCACGTATTCGGTCGAACACCACTATCGTATCGTTTATGGAATATCCGACTACAGTCAAAATTCCCGCGATGAACGGATTGTTAATCGTCAGATGGAAAATACCGTAAAATGCTATAACCACCAGAACATCATGCAAGACTCCGAGGAGAGCCGCGACACCGAATTTCCATTCGAAACGAATAATTATGTAGATGAGCATTCCGAGCGCCGCTATAAGCACTGCCTTAACGGCATTATGCTTTAATTCCTTCCCGACCGACGGACCGAACTGTTCAGCGGCCAAAAGCGCTTTGTCGTCAACACCGAACTCCGATTTAAAATCATCCATGATTTCTACGCGCTTTGCGTGGTCAAGTGACTGAATCGTTCTGATGATAACCCGATCATGCTTTTCGCCCGAATAAACAATTTGCGCTGAAACATCGTGTTTTTTCAGCACGGATTCAATCTCTTTTT
>CAUUCX010000005.1:0-16085 GCA_963543615.1 uncultured Eubacteriales bacterium
TCCGCTTTTTTTATGGCTTGCACGATTTCACCCTCGCCGAACACCACGGCATAGCGCGGTCTGCTTCCGCCTATGCTTCCCCCTCTCTCTGAAAGTATGCTGACTATCCGCTCAAATCCGATGGAAATTCCGACCGCAGGCACTTTTTCACCCAAAAACTTCCCGATCATATTATCGTAACGGCCTCCGCCGGCGATTGAGCTTCCGAAGTCAAGGCTTTCAACCTCGAAAACTGTACCCGTATAGTATCCCTGTCCGCGTACGAGCGACATGTCGAACTCGATTTCAAAGCGACCGTTTGCTATGATATTCATGCTTTCAATTATCCGCTCAACATCTTCCGCATACTTGGGATCGCTGCAGTATTCCTTGACCTTGGTCGGGCTCATATCTCCGGCACTCACGATTTCCGTCAATTTATCCACAGCACCCGCAGGCATTCCCTTTTCGATGAGTTCCTCCGCCACCCCGTCCATTCCGATTTTATCCAATTTATCAAAACTTATGCATACGCTCTGAAGCGCTTCCTGCGGGAAACCTATGCTCTCGAGCATACTGTTCAAAATACGCCTGTCGTTTATCCTGAATTTGAAATTTGAAATTCCGATAGCCAGCAGCGCCTTTGCGCAGATATCCAGCAATTCGATTTCCGCACTTATATCGGAGGCGTTTAGGGTATCTATATCGCACTGCATGAACTGACGCATTCTCCCCTTTTGGGGTCTTTCCGCGCGAAACACATCACCTATCTGTATGACTTTAAAAGGCGAGTTCAGCTCATTCCTGTGCGCCGCATAATAGCGCGCGAGCGGCAGGGTCAGATCGTAGCGCAGCCCCATATCCGCCAAATCGTCAAAATCGCCTTTAGCCAGGCTATCCTTGAGTTTTTCACCGCGCTTCATCACCTTGAATATCAAATTCAGATTTTCACCGCCATCGCTGTTATCTAAATTTTCGATATCTTCCAAAATAGGTGTTCCTATGCGCTCAAAACCGTTTGCCTGATAGACCGACAAAATCGTCGATACCAGATAATCTCTGATTCGCATGTCTTTCGGCAGGAAATCACTTGTCCCCTTTACAGAATTCTTTCTCATTCTTCAATTTCTCCTTAACATTCTCATATAAATCTTCCACCTTACAGCCGGCAAGCCCCTCATCGAACATGCAAATTGCCCGGAACTCACAGTATTGACAGCTGCTTCTACCTTTGTATTCATTCGGTCTTATGCCGATATCTCCCGAAAGCACATCAACACACATCTTCTTGATTATAACATTCATCGCCGAATTAAGCGCATCGAATTGTTCCCTCGTCATCTCTATGGAATTTCGGGAAGTGGAATGAGGATCTTCCGAATCAAGCAATTCCCCGAGCACTTCCGCTTCTTTTCCCGCAGATCCTGCCGCCTCACATGTTTCATCATCGGTATTTACACGAATTCCGCGCAGCTGAAAGGCTCGCGATATTTGCCGCTCATGGATGTCGGCAAGCTCTTCATCGGAAATTGATTTCCAGTCGATTTCGCTGTTTGACACTTCATCCACCAAAATATAATTGAGATTAACGGCATCGCCACCTGCATACCGCTCAACGGCTTTAGAGTAAATCATGAGCTGCAGTTGACGACCGCCCAAGATTTCCGTAATGGAAAACGGCGGACTCCCCGTTTTATAATCTACAATTCCATATGAGCCGTCTTTATAGTAATCAACTCTGTCGATTTTGCCTTCAAGTGAAATCACCTGTGTTGCGGCCCCTTGTAAGTCCGACTCGATTGTCAATGCTTCGAATTTGCCGCCGCGCCCGAATTTTTCTTCACAAACGATTCGCTCGATCCCGACACCGCGAACAAGTATCACCATCGCTTTTACAATATCAAATGCACCTCTCTTGAGACGCTCCTTGCGAAATTCGCCGTCATCTCCATATGCCAAAATTCCCTCTTTGTACTTTAAGTATATCTCATCGAAATATTCGTTTAAAATATCGCGCAGCATCTCATCTGTTGCGGTATTCCACAGCGAATCGCAGGAATCAACCGAAGAAGAGCCTGTATTTAGATGCTCTGCGACATACCGCAACAAATCATGAAAAATATCACCGAGTTCCCTGCCTCCGAATCCGTAAATTTCCCATTTATCCGGTCGCAGGCCGAAATCGACAAAGAATTTGAAAGGACAGCGCCCGAAATCTTCTAAACGCGACGGACTCAAAACAAGCTCACCCCGTGAATACAACTGATGCGCCAAATCTTCGGGGATCCGCATGTTCCGCGTAGATTTCACCTCCATGATATTTTGCAGCAGTAAATAATCGTCATGGCGATTTTCTTTATACCATGAAGCCACACCGAGCCAAGGATCTGAAACTTCCCCCTTGTCCATACCGGTGCGCAATGCCCCGATCAAATGCTTGAGACTGCCCGCCGGTCGTTGAATCAGATTATTCGCATTGCCTACAGTAAAAATATCCTTTTGCACCGTAAGCTCACCGAAAATTTCACATACGGCATTGAAAATGCGCGAAGAAGAAATCCCGTTCCCGCTCAAATCCGAAACCGCACACGACATATAAAGATATTCGTTCGGAGCGGTGAGCATTCTATATATATTGAGCAAGTATTTATCGCGCTGCCTGTCATGCGGGATTCCGACTTTGATACCCTGCTCGCGAAGCACCGACAATTCCTCGTCACTTAGCAGCCTGTTCTTTTCCACATCCGGAGGGAACAGCCCCTCATTCATTCCAAGCACGAGCAGTGCTTTTATTTTTCCAAAATGAGTTCTCTGCACATCCCCTATCAATACGCAGTCCGCAGTCGGGGGAATAAGTCCAATGCCGATTGAATCCAATCCGGATGCAAATATATTGGCAAAGGTCTCCATGCCGAGAGATTCATCACCGGAAAGTTCCGACATCTGATCGAAAACGGCAACAACTCCCTCCCAAATTTGTGTTATCTCTATTGCCTTTTCATGATTGCCTTTTCTGTGTTCCGCTTCAACCGTTTTTGCAAGACGAAGCTGCATTTCGGCTTTTCCCTCTAAGAATTCATATAATGCTTTCAGCCTGTCATTAACTCGGCGCGAAGCCTTAAAGTTTTCGAAGAATTCATCCACATATGCAATCAAACTGATTCTGATTCGCTCAATCTTTTCAATAAGCCGCCCGTATTCGGCGGAACCGTTTTCAAACGGCTTTGCAAAACGCGCTCCGTTTATCGCATACTTTTCACAGTACTCCTCAAGCAATTCCGCATTTGCAGCGGAAATCGGCGTAAATCCCGTTTTTGCCAAACGAAGCATCAGCTCCGGGGATTTGCCTTTGAATGATAGATCCAACAGTGTTTTTATGAATAAAAGCGCCGGATTGTTTCGCACATATGCGGTTTGATCTATAAAAGCCGGAATTTCGTTTTCAGCTAAAATCGATTTCAGAATTACACCTCGCGTTTGCAAATCGGATGCCATTACTGCTATATCACGATAACGCAATCCTTTATCCATGACGAGATGATTGATATATGCAACCGCAGTTTCAAGCTCACTATGTATATTAGCCGCTTGAATGAGTGTAATTCCGTTGGAATTTGAAAGATTTGCACCCTCAAACGGCAGTGCAAACAGCTCCCGCTCCAAATGCGCAATGCCGCTTGAAAGCTTGCGCAGATATCCGGATTCATCGGCAGAGGCTGAAATGGATATTTCCTCGCATTCAATGCATTTATCCCGGGCGAGCGCTTTTACATCTTCCATGCTCGATCTTACAATATCGAATATATAACCGAATTTGCAGCTTTTTTCATAGTTGAAATAGAGGTTTAATCCGGCGGCATGAATCATCAGTTCCCCTAACATATTCAATTCCCGCGGCATGAGCATGTCGAAATCGGCGAGGAAAAAATGAGTGTTTTTAACGAATTCCGATCTATGGATTTGTGAAATGAAATAATCATTTTCATCAAATAAATCCTCAAGTCCCCCGGACAGCCTTTTCCGATATTCCGAGTACACCGCATATATATCTCCAAGTTTTCCCGCAGGGATATACCTGCCCTCATCCTCAAATTTCTTTGAAGCGGCAAGGAGCTGTTCCGGCTTCGTCTGCATGAGCTGCATTCGCGTGATATTGTCGCTCAATGCATCTACGAAAGAGGACACATTTGCATATTTTCCATATGTGTTGAGTTCAGTCTTTTTCTTGGCGAGTATGGCTGCAATGAGCATATTTTTGCCCCGGGCATCCACATATAATTTCCCCGAGCCGCCGACTTCATTCAATATCCTATGCATAAATCTGTTCATGCCCAAAATTTCAACATGAATCAGTGCATTTTTCTTGAGATAATGAAGTGCGTTTTTTTCGGCTTCCAGCGTATATTGTTCAGGCACAAGCACAACCGCGCGCTTTCCTGCCGAGAGGATATCCTCAATTAAATCGTACATGTGACGATCTCTATCAACATTGTTTCTGCCGCAAAAAATTCTCATAAGCGCTTACGGATAACCCCTTACCGATAAAAAACTACTCAACGATTCCGCCCAATTCTTCTAAAATCCCGAACACATCTTCAACCTCATTTATTTGATAATCCGGATCGTTTATCCCGTGGATTTTCTGATGTTTTTCCGCCGCAGTCCAGCCCACCAGAATGGATTTGACACCGGCGCCCTTTGCCGATGAAATATCGAAGATGCTGTCGCCTATAAGCACAGCTTCCGCCGCGGCAACTTTCAGGCGCTTAAGTGCCAATTGAACCGGCTCCGGGTCGGGCTTGTGCTTAATCGTATCATTACAGGTAATGACTTCATCAAACCATCTTTCAAGTCCGTATTTTTCAAGCCCCTGCATGGTCGAACCGGGCAATCTGGAAGTCACGACGGCCAACTTATACCCGAGTCCGCCCAACTTTTCTATCAGCTCCCGTATGCCGGGAAAAATCTCAATCGAATCCACAAATCTGTCTCTGTGGTACTCCCTGTAAATATTCACGCTTTTCTCCACCGGAATATCGGGGAACTCCTTTTTCATGCTGATTTCAAGCGGTTCACCAAAGGTGTTCAAAATTCTGGGCAGCGGCTGCTCTTCGCCGAGCAGTTCTCTGAATGTATGCTGCCACGAGTTTATTATTATCTGATTTGTGTCCATTATCGTGCCGTCAAAATCAAACAGCACGGCTTTAATTTTTGAATCAATAATTTTCATCTACACATCCATTCTCAATTTTTCATTTATAAAGTAGTCTATATCGCCGTCCATAACCGCCTGAACATTTCCGACTTCCGCATTTGTGCGATGATCTTTAACCATGGTGTATGGCTGAAACACATATGAACGTATCTGACTGCCCCATGTGTTTTGTGAAAAATCGCCTTTCAATTCCTTGAGGTCTTTTTTTTGCTGCTGTTCCGCAAGTTCCGTCAATTTGCCTTTCAAAATCCGCATGGCGACATCCCGATTCTGATGTTGACTCCGCTCATTTTGGCAGGTCACAACGATATTTGTGGGCAGATGCGTGATGCGTACAGCCGAATCCGTTTTATTCACATGCTGACCGCCCGCCCCGCTCGAACGATATGTGTCGATGCGTATATCCGACGGATCGATTTCGATATCGATATCATCATCTAAAGCCGGAGCGACATCAAGAGAAGCAAAAGATGTTTGCCTCTTCCCTTGCGCATTGAACGGTGAAATGCGCACCAAACGATGCACTCCCCGCTCATTCTTCAAATAGCCGTAAGCATTCTCTCCGTCTATTATAATCGTAGCACTTTTAATGCCCGCCTCGGTATCATTTTGCAAATCGGCTACCGTAATGCCATATCCGTGCTTTTCCGCCCAGCGCACATACATGCGCATGAGCATCTCCGCCCAGTCCATAGCTTCTACGCCTCCCGTGCCCGCATGCAGCGTTATAATCGCACTGTTCGCATCGTATTCACCTGTGAGCAATGTTCTGAGTTTAAGTTCCTCCGTCTTTGATTTGAAGAGATCGAACAATTCTTTTATTTCACCGACAACGCTCTCATCATCCTCAAGTTCCGCAAGCTCCGTTAAAACTTCAATGTCCTCGGCGATAGCGCCGATTTTCTCATATTCGTTTACCTTGTTTTCGATGGCTTTTTTCTCTTTCAGGATTCCCTGCGCCGCATCCGGATTATCCCAAATGTTTTCGGCTTCAAGCTTTTTATTTATTTGTATCAAATCACCTTTCAGACCCTCAAGGTCAAAGGGACTCACCTACCTTTTGAAATTCATCGATTACAGTCGGCAATTCATATTTTATCTGATCCAACTCCAACAAAAAAATCACTTCCTTTCAATATCAATTTTTATCGCTTACCGTTAATTTCTGCCGCAGCAGTTCTTATATTTTTTTCCGCTCCCGCAAGGACACGGATCGTTTCTGCCGATCTTTGCCCCTTCGCGCTTGAATGTTTCCTGCATACCGCCACGTTCAGGAACCGCAGCACCCGCCGGGATCCCCGCACCGCCATCCGCCATGGCTGCAAACGGCACATCTTCCCCGGCACCTTCCATTTTCTGTGAACCCGAAGAAATGATGCTCTTTCTTTCCGTATGAGTCTGCACCGTCGCATTATAGCAGAATCTCACGGTATCCTCGCGTATGGCCGCAATCATCAGTTCAAACATATCAAAACCCTCCGCCGCATATGCCGCCGCAGGATCCTGCCCGCCCAATCCGCGCAGGCCGATACCGCTCTTTAACTGATCCATATCATCTATATGATCCATCCACTTATTATCGACAACTCGCAGAAGTATCATGCGCTCAAGCTCTCTCATTCTGTCCGCGCCGATTTCCGCCTCTTTCTCCTCATACAGCTTTTCAACCCGTTCATAAAGATCGTCTTTCAAACTCTCAGGCGTAAATTCAAGGCATTGCTCTTTATCGTAACGCAAATCCGCAAGCGCCTCAAAATATTTTTTAATGGAACTGTACAGCATGTCGAAATCCCACTCCTCGGGGAAGCGCGACTCCACTACCACAGGATCAACGCATTCATCCACCAGTTCCTTAGCCATATCCATTATATAATCGCGCAAATTTTCACCGAACAGCACTCGTTTACGCTCACCGTATATTATACTGCGCTGCTTATTCATCACATTGTCGTATTGCAAAACGTATTTTCTTATTGAAAAATTGCGACCCTCAACTTTTTTCTGTGCGTTTTCTATGGAACGCGATAACATGCCCGCTTCAATCGCCTCATCTTCGGAGCTCGTGAGTTTATTGATAATACTTTGGACTCTCTCACCCCCGAATAATCTCATAAGCTCATCTTCCAAGGAAATGCAGAACTGCGTATTCCCCGGATCCCCCTGACGACCGGAACGCCCCCTGAGCTGATTATCTATACGCCTTGATTCGTGCCTCTCCGTACCGATTATCGCAAGTCCGCCCAAGTCGCGAACCTTTTGCTGTTCATCACTTCTCTCGCTTTTTATTTTTTCAAGCAGTGCATGGTATTCCTCACGAATTTTAAGCAATTCCGAATCATCGCTATCGACAAAACTTGAGGCGAATGCTATCTGCTCATCCGTGCAGCCTCTCTTTTTCATCTCGCGCTTGGCTTCAAAATCAGGATTGCCGCCGAGAATGATATCCGTACCGCGGCCCGCCATATTTGTTGCAATGGTAACCGCGCCTAAACGCCCCGCCTCTGCGATTATCTCCGCCTCTTTCTCATGCTGCTTCGCATTTAAGACATTATGTTTTATTCCCTTGCGCTTCAAAAGCTCGCTTATAATCTCAGATTTCTCGATGGAAATAGTACCGACAAGCACCGGCTGACCCGTTTCGTGATATGCCGCAATCTTATCGGCAATCGCCGTGAACTTGCCCCGCTCTGTAGGATAAACCGAATCATCCAAATCTTCTCTGGCAACGGGTTTATTGGTCGGAATCACAACTACATCCATATTGTATATATCTCTGAACTCATCTTCCTCGGTTTTTGCGGTACCTGTCATTCCCGACAATTTATTGTACATTCTGAAATAGTTCTGCAATGTTATCGTTGCCAAAGTCTTCGATTCGGAACGCACGGAAACGCGCTCTTTTGCCTCGATCGCCTGATGAAGCCCGTCGCTATAACGTCGCCCGTACATCAATCTGCCGGTAAACTCGTCTACAATTATGATTTCACCGTCATTTACTATGTAATCCACATCACGCTTCATCAAATTGCGCGCTTTGAGCGCCTGCTGAACATGATGATTTATTTCCATGTTCTCCGGATCGGAAAAGTTTTCAAGTCCGAAATTATCTTCGCATTTTTCCACGCCCGCTTCGGTAAGGGAAACGGTGCCGTCTTTTTCATCTATCGTAAAATCCTGTTCAATTTTCAGGGTGCTTACAAAGCGATCCGCCTTGATATACAAATCGGTTGATTTATCCCCTCTCCCGGATATGATGAGCGGCGTTCTCGCTTCATCCACAAGAATTGAGTCAACTTCGTCGACTATCGCAAAATTGAGCTCACGCTGCATCAATTCTTCCTCATAAGAGACCATATTGTCGCGCAGATAGTCGAAACCGAATTCATTATTTGTACCGTAAGTGATATCCGAAAGATATGCTCTGCGCCTTTCTTCCTCGGAAATCCCGTGTATAACGCAGCCCACGGTCAAGCCGAGGAATGTATACAATTTGCCCATCCACTCCATATCACGCTTTGCCAGATAGTCATTTACCGTTACTACATGCACACCTTTTCCGGAAAGAGCGTTTAGGTAAGCGGCAAGCGTTGCCACGAGAGTTTTACCTTCACCTGTCTTCATCTCCGCGATGCGCCCCTGATGCAATGCCACCCCGCCTATGAGCTGCACTCTGAAATGCTTCATTCCAAGGCTCCGCCATGCACCCTCACGGCAGACGGCAAATGCCTCGGGCAGTATATCGTCCAAATCCTCCCCGGCTGCAATCCTTTCTTTCATTTGAAAGGTTCGGGCTTTCAGTTCATCATTTGAGAGCCCTTGCATTTCCTCATCAAGTGCCTCGATCGTATCCACGATTTTTTCTATTTTCTTAACCTCTTTGACATTCAAATCGCCAAATATTTTTTCCATCAACCCCATTATTCGTTCTCCTCTTCGCTTATCTTTTTAATATTTATCTGAACGGCTTTTCTGTCATCCGCTTTTGTGATCCTGACATGTAAATCCAGGTATGTGAATTCATCTCCGACTTCCGGCATTCTGTCGAGCATTATCATAACCCAACCGTTTACCGTGGTCGCATCGAAATGCTCTTCTTCTCCCTCAAGTTCAAAGAAATCGAACATGTTCTCCAGGCTTTCATCGGCGCGAATCATAAAACTGCCGTCCTGCATCGGCAAAATACTCTGCACGCTTGATTTGTCATGTTCATCGAATATCTCACCAACCAATTCCTCAACGATATCTTCAATGGTGACGATACCTTCCGTACCGCCATATTCATCGACTATTACGGCCATATGCACTTTCCCCTGCTGCAAGCGCCTGAGCAATACATCTATCTTCACGCTGCCCGCAACAAACAGTACGGGGTTCACAAAATCCTCAATACCTTTCTCGCTGTTTGCAATATAATTGTGAAAATCCTTTTGATTGAGAACTCCCATTATATTGTCCAAATTGTCCTCATATACCGGAAGCCTTGAAAAACCTGTTTCAAGGAATATGCGGGCGATTTCAGCTTTATCGGCATTTATTTCTATCGCTATCAAATCCACCCTGGGTGTGAGGATCTCTTCTGCGGTTATATCGTCAAACTCGATAGCGTTTTGTATCAATTCACTTCGCTCCTCATCAAAAGTGCCGTCCGTTTCCGCCTCTTCAACGATCGTAATCAGCTCATTATCAGTAATCCTGCGAGAAGATGTGATATTGAAAGCCTTGGTTATAAAACGCTTCCACTGTATGAAAATGGAATTCAACGGGCGCAGCACAAATGAAACCGCCATAATCACAGGAGCAACGATGAGCGCATATTTTTCCGGAACCTCTTTAGCTATGCTCTTAGGCGAAATCTCTCCGAATATGAGCACGATTACCGTCATCACCACGGTTGAAACCGTAGGACCGTATTCTCCGTAAAGGCGCACAAAGAGAACTGTAGCAATAGCTGTCATTGCTATATTTACTATATTATTGCCGATCAGCACCGTTGTGAGCAGATAATCAAAATTCTCGGACAATTTGAGAACGAGACTCGCTCGCTTATGGCCTTCGTTTGCCATATTTTTTATTCTTATCCTGCTGAGCGAAGTAAATGCCGTCTCCGTAGCTGAAAAGAAAGCCGACAAAAATACAAGCACGACAATCGCTATAATATATGAGGCAGCGCCGTCCATAGCGGTATAATTCCTCCTTACATGTGCACAAGGCGGGCATCAAGATAAAGCGAAGCCCAAATAATGTGTACATTGTAACATAAAAAACACCCAATTAAAAGGAAACGGCGCAATGCCGTTTCCCTTGAAATCATAATTTAATATATGTTCGATCAACTGTCGAGATATCAATACCCCGTGAACATCGAAAGCATAACGGATGCCGAAACGGCGGATCCGATTACACCCGCAACATTAGGCCCCATAGCATGCATCAAAAGGAAGTTCGACGGATTCGCCTCCTGCCCCACCTTTTGAGATACACGCGCAGCCATAGGCACGGCTGACACGCCTGCGGAACCCATAAGAGGATTTATCTTGCCGCCTGTCAAAACATTCATCAGCTTTCCGATCAATACGCCTCCGGCAGTTCCTACCGCGAATGCCAAAATTCCGAGAACTACAATTTTTATCGTCGCCAATGTAAGGAATGTAGAACCCTGTGCGGATGCACCCACGGCGAGACCGAGCATGATCGTTACTATATTGATGAGAGCATTTGCCGCGGTATCGGACAATCTGTCCGTTCTTCCGCACTCCTTAAAGAGATTGCCGAGCATAAGCATACCTACAAGCGGACCTGCGGCCGGCAGCAGAAGAACCACCACGATTGTTACAAGTATAGGGAAAAGGATTTTTTCTTTCTTTGTAACGACTCTGAGCTGTTCCATTTTTATGCAGCGTTCTTTCTCCGTCGTCAGAGCTTTCATGATGGGCGGCTGTATAACAGGTACCAGCGCCATGTATGAATATGCCGCTACCGCAATTGCACCCAAGAGATGCGATGCAAGCTGCTGAGTTGTGTATATTGCAGTAGGCCCGTCCGCACCGCCGATAATACCGATGGATGCAGCCTCCTGCGCGTTAAATCCGAGAAATATCGCCGCAAAGAAAGCGAAGAATATACCAAGTTGAGCCGCAGCTCCCATGAGCAATGATTTAGGATTTGCAATGAGCGGGCCGAAATCCGTCATCGCGCCTACACCTAAAAATATAAGTGACGGCAATACAGGCTTTAATTGGTAAAATACAGTCAAAAGTCCCATTTGCTCAATAGCAAGACCATCTGCATGCGGCATGAACATGCCCGCCATAGGCATATTTGAAAGCAACATTCCAAATGCGATAGGGACAAGCAACAACGGCTCAAAGCCCTTTCTGATTGCCAAATACAAGAAAATAATCGCAACAAGTATCATGATCCCGCTGCGAATGTCCATGTTCAGGATACCCATGTCGCCGGCGAAATTACTCAGTGTCTGTATAAGCATTCCTTTGTTCTCCTTAAAATAACTTTCTAAAATAGTACACCACTAACCAGCGGTCAAATGTAATTGACCACAACACAAATTTGATTTTATCACCCCACCCTGTTTTTTACAAGTGGGTTTTAATATACTTTATCAAATTTTGAACTCGCTGTTATAAATGTATTCTCGGGCTTCTTCTTTACCGTCTATCATGCGAAGAGCCCCCATAGCCAAAGCTTCAAGTTCATTTTCTCCCGCCATGATTCTTACAGGCGCGATTTTTTCGACCCGCTCGGTAATCCAGCCCGTTATCATCTTTGAATAGGCAACGCCACCCGTTAAAATGATATAATCAACATCAAATTTCAACACGGCAGCCATGGCTCCGATCGCCTTTGCGATATTGTATGCCATAGCCTGATAAACGAGGAGCGCTTTTTCATCTCCTTTCTCTATCATGTTCTCCACTTCTCTCGCATCTGTGGTTCCAAGATGCCCGGCAAGCCCGCCTTTTCCTCTGAGAGTCTTTAATATCTCCTTTTTGGTCTTTCCGCTGTCGAAGCACTCATCCACTATTCGGAGAGCGGGAGCCGCCCCGGATCTTTCCGGCGCAAAAACCATCTCATCATCGCGAACCATATCGATTACATTTCCCTTTTCATGTGCTGAAAGCGTAACACCGCCACCCATATGGCAAACGATAAAATTCAAATTCTCATATTCCTTGCCGTTCTGTTCACTCAATATCCTCGCCTTCGCTTTCATATTAAGCATGTGACTGATGCTTCTTCTCTTGATCATCGGCCAACCCGTTATTCTTGCGATTTCAGGGATATCGTCCGAAGCCGGCGCATCGTAAATATATACGGGTATGCCTATCGGCTCGCCGAGCTCCGCCGCGATGAGCGCTCCCAAATTTGAAGCATGCGGGGAGGCTTTGCCCTCGCGAATGGTCTTCTTCATCTCCTCATTCACCGCATAACCGCCGGGCTTTACGCCGGGGATCAAACCGCCGCGAGATACCACGCAATCCAAATCTTCAGGCTTGATGCTTTTTTCTTTCATTATCATATCTACCATGGATTTCCTATATTCCACCTGATCCAGCACATCGGCATATTTTGAAAGCTCCTCCAGCGGATGCTCCAAATCCGTTTGAAATACCTTTTCTCTGTCGTTAAAAAATCCCATTTTGGTCGATGTGGATCCGGGATTGATAACAAATATCTTCTTACCCATTACACTTTTCCTCCTACGATTTCTATAAAATATCTGATAAATACATAGCAATATTGAATTGACACACAATCCTCACTTGCAGCGCTCTCGGCACTATCCTTCAAAGGCATTATATATCGCCTTGATGGCTTTTTCAAAATCCGGATTTTCCACGCCGACTATGATATTCATCTCGGTGGATCCCTGATCTATCATGCGAACATTGACCTCCGCCGCCGCGAGCGCGGAAAATATCTTTGCGGAAACGCCGAGTCGCCTGTTCATTCCGCGACCGACGGTCGCAATAAGCGCCATATCCTCAAAGACATCTATCTTGTCGGGACGAATCGTTCTTTCTATATCGGCAACCAGTTTGCCCAGCTTGCCCGCGAGATCGGAGTTTGAAACGACCACAGATACCGTATCTATGCCGCTTGGCGTATGCTCTATCGCGATATTGCTGTCATCAAAAATTCCGAGCAGTCTCCTCATAAAGCCTTTCTCCGAGCTCAACATGTTTTTGTAAATTGCTATGACCGTAAAATCCTTGTTTCCCGCAATTCCCGTGATTATTCGCTCCGGCTCGCCTTCCCAATCCATGATCATGGTTCCTTCGTCATCCGGCTCATTTGTATTTCGAATGTTTATCGGTATATTCAGCTCACGAACGGGGAAAATAGAATCTTCATGAAGCACCTCGGCCCCCATGTATGAAAGCTCCCTAAGTTCGAGATAGGATATGGTTTTTATCGGCTTTGCATCGGGAATGATGCGCGGATCCGCAATTAAAAGCCCGGAAACATCGGTCCAATTCTCATACACATCGGCTTTCACCGCCTTTGCAACGAGGGAGCCGGTTATATCGGAGCCGCCTCTTGAAAAGGTGATGATATTACCGTCGGCATCCGCACCGTAAAACCCGGGGATTACCGCCTTTTCATGCTCCGCTAAAATCTCCACTATGCGTTTACTCGTCTCTTCAGGCATCAGCACGCCGTTTTTATCAAAGACTATCATATCCGCAGCATCTACAAAATCAAAGCCTAAAAATTCGGCTATTATCATTGCATTTACATATTCGCCGCGACTGGCTATATAATCCGCGGTGCCGCCGTTCTCCAGTTTTTTTCTGATGTCCGCGAACTCGGCCGCCAGATCCGCTTTTACTCCCAAATTTACGGCCTCGGCCATATAGCGATCGCATACCACCTGAAAGATCTGCTCATACGGCAGATTATGCTCAAGATGAGTTTTGCAGAGATAGAGCAGATCCGTTATCTTGTTGTCGCCCGCATAGCGCTTGCCGGGAGCGGAAACCACCACATATCGCCTGCTCTCATCGGACATGATAATGTTCTTCATTTTGTTCAATTGAATGACATCCGCCACGGAAGAACCGCCGAATTTCGTAACTTTAAGCCCCATAAAAACCTCCAATTATGAACTGTTATAAATATTTTTTGCAAGCGATTTCGCTCATAATTCACCGCAAGCATTAAGTATGCCGCTACAGCATGCCGACTATAAGCACGAAAAGAGGTATCGTGATTACACATAAAATCGTAGAAAGCGTCACGCCTTTTGTCGCAAAAATGACATCGCCCTTGTACTGCTCCGCAAAAATAACCGAAGCCATCGCCGCAGGCATTGACGACTCAACCACTATTGCAAGCTTGAGCAGCATCTCCATGCTCGGGAACAGACTCACCAGTCCCAGTGCAACACATGGCGCCACAAGCAATTTCAAAAATACCGGCACATATACTTTTTTGTCGATGAATAATTCTTTGAGCGACACATCAGCCAGTCGCAGGCCTATCAGAGTCATGGCAAGCGGGGTGGTTGCCGAGCCCACCATTTCCATAGGCATGAATAGGAAGTTGGGGATTTTGATCCCCGTGAAAAATAGAAACAATCCTATCAACACGCTTACAAAGCATGGGTTTATCATCCCTTTCATCGCATATCCGAAACTCAATTTAGCATCGGACTCCGTGCCCGATTTTATCATGTTCATTCCGATGGAAAACATGAATATATTATATGTGCCGTCGCACAAAGCCCCATAAAAAACGGCTTCCTGTCCGAAAAGCGCGTTCAGAAGAGGCACTCCCAAAAATCCGCTGTTGCCGAATACGAACATAAATGCAAGTATCCCCTCATGCTGTTTCGAAATTTTTAGGAATTTTGCCGCAAGTTTCGCGATGAGCATGGATATGCCGACCAGTAAAGCAAAGATGAGCAATATGTACTTGCAATTATTGACTATGCGAAGTGAATACTCAAGCTGCATGCTCGTAATGATCATGCATGGAAAGGTCAGTCCCGTGATCAAACCGGCAACAACCGTCGGGCTGCTGTCGCCTACAACTCCCTTTTTTCTTAAAATAATTCCGGGTATCACCATTATGAATATGGATAGAAGTGTAATTACCACGTTCTCTGCCGCCATATCTTCTCCACGCGCTTAAATCAAAATTCAAAATACAATACACTAACACAAATTATATTCCACAATGAGGTTTTATTCAACCGCAAAACGGATATCCGCAAACATAACAAAAGCCGCTACCGACGAAGATATCGCACGATAAAGCAGCTTTTGTTCAGAACTTTAGGAATTCATCCAAGCAATTATGCTATTGACCTTTCCATAGTCATTCTTTTTTGTTCGAAGCAAAACTATCTCTGGAATTTAGGATCCTGAGCGCCTCTCTGGAACTCCTTCTTAACTACAAGAGTACCTGTAGCCTCGCCGCAGAGAACAGGTTCAGGAAGAACATCTGCAGCAGAAATTGCCAACTTGTCGTTCTTTCCGTCTCTGTTAGGAAGTGTGATAACTTTGTAAGCCTCAAATTTGCAAGTAAATGAGGAATTACCGGCCTTCTCGATCCAACCAACATACTCCATGAAATCTCCTGCATATACAGGTGCTGTGAATCTTACATTCTCATATCCAAGGAACAAACTCTCATCGCCGTGCAACCTGATAGCGAGCTCCGTACCGACATCTCCCCAGAAATCAAGAATATGTGATCCGTTTACCAAATCTCCTGCATAATGAGCCTCGCCTGCGGACATTCTAACTCTCAAAACAACTTTTTCTCCTACCATTTTGTTTCCCTCCTTACACGAACCAAAAGTTCAATATTGATTAAAAAAATATTTGATCGACACAGGGCGAATCCGTTATCCTGTATCCTTATA
>CAUUCX010000006.1:0-15575 GCA_963543615.1 uncultured Eubacteriales bacterium
ACTGTCCCACACAGCGGGTTTCCACGATTGAGAATTTTCCGTCTTCGGTGGTTTCGCCTACATTTATTCCGAGCTCTTTGATGAATTCATCCAAAATGACCTGCGCACCCTTTACATAGCACGCGGTCCCAAGACAGACGCTTATCTCGTTTGCGCCTTTCGGAATCAATGTAAATTGCGAATAAAAAGTGACTACTCCGTAGATTTCGGCAGTTGGAATCCCCAATTTCATGGATATTATATTTGCAATCCGTTCAGGGATATGACCGAAATGACTCTGGGCATACTGCAAGACCGGCATAAGGGCGCCTTTCCTGCCTTTTTGAGAATCTATGAATTCTTCAAATTCCTTTAATTCTTCAGCAGTAGCTGTAAATTCAATCGCCATAAGATTTCCTCCTGTTCTAATACGTTTCAGATGCATTACCGATTGCACCTTTAATATACCATTTATGAGTTTGAAACACAAGGCAAATCAACAAGCGATTGGCGGGCAGTTTTAGCGGAATCGGAGATATTTTGAATTGCACGAAATAATAACGGGTGGTATAATGACCGCATTGATAATTTATTGCGGTCATTATACGAGATTAAGTGCCCTGCGATTATTTTGCTCTTTGAATAATGATTGAGCAAAATCGCAGATGGCGAATTATACCATATTCGCTCCACTTCTATGGTATAATAACCGCAACACCCTATGCGTTTTTAAGGAGAATGATGGACAAAAGATGTTGAAGTTTGTATGTAAGAGGATATTGCAATCTCTGATTGTGCTGTTGATGATAGCCTGCCTGACTTTTCTACTTATGAATCTGGTTCCGGGCGGACCCTTTTTATCCGAGAAAGCGCAGACTCCCGAGGTCATCGCTGCGCTGAATGCAAAATACGGTTTGGATCAGCCGAAAATCATCCAGTTAAAGAATTACATAGTGAACATATCTCACTTCGATTTCGGGGTTTCACTGAAAATGCAGAAAGACAGACCCGTAATAGATATCATACGGGAGCTCTTTCCCGTTTCCGCGCGCATAGGTATTATAGCACTGCTTTGGGCGGTTGCATTCGGAATTCCGATGGGATGCATCGCGGCGTATAATCGGGGCGGCAAGATTGACAGCTTTTTGAGAGTTGTTATGACGCTCGGAATTTCAGTGCCCAGCTTTGTGGTTGCCACCGGACTGCTCGTTGTATTCGGGGTGGTGCTGCACGCTCTGCCGACCATAGGGCTTTCCGATGCTTCAAGTTATATAATGCCGTGTTTTACTCTGGCGTTTTATCCCATGTGCTATATCGGCAGACTCACCCGTTCGAGCATGCTCGATGTGATAAATCAGGAGTATATAAGAACGGCGAGAGCCAAAGGCGTTAAAACATCGGTGATAATATTCAAGCACGCGCTGCGCAATGCATTTATTCCGGTGCTTACGTATTTAGGACCGTTGACCGCGTATATACTGGCGGGAACTTTTGTGGCGGAACAGGTTTTTACATTGCCCGGTCTCGGCAGATATTTCATTCAAAGCATATTGAACAGGGATTATCCTATTATAATGGCGACCACGATTTTTCTTGCATCGCTTGTAATTTTTATGAATTTGGTTGTGGATATACTGTATAAGGCGGTTGACCCTCGAATTGATGTGACGAAAGGGGGCAGCGCGGCATGATAGAGATTTCGAAATTTGAAAATATGAAGCACAGGAAAATTCTGTCACTGCAGCCTGATTTTGACAGGATTCCGGATTTGGATATGGAATTTTTATCCGATGATTTTGCGCCGGCAACCAATGAAGAAAAAGCCAATTTTATGGAGAAAACGGCAAGCGTATCGTATTGGAAAGATGCGTGGAGGCGGCTCAAGGCGAATAAGGTTGCCATAGTGAGCTTGGGCTTCATCGTTTGTATGTTTGTGTTTGCCTTTATTGCACCTCTGTTCTTTTCTGTAGATTACACCACACAGGTTAAAACGGCCGTTAATCTTCCGCCGTCGGCGGCGCATCCTTTCGGCACGGATAAATTCGGGCGTGATTTGATGGTTCGCGCGATGTATGGTGCCAGAGTTTCTCTGATAGTGGGTGTTTGTGCAAGCGCCATAGTTTTGGTGATAGGTACGCTCTACGGGGCGATAGCGGGTTTTGTGGGCGGCAAAGTGGATAGCGTTATGATGAGGATAATCGATCTAATCTATTCCGTTCCCGAAGTGCTGGTGGTTTTGCTCATTTCGGTTTCAATCAAAATTCCCATTCAGGACTGGGTAAACAACAGCAATTCAAAGTTGGCACAAAGCGTAGGCGATTTGGGACCGAGCCTTATCGCGATCTTTATAGCATTCGGCTTACTCTACTGGGTGTCCATGGCTCGTATTATAAGAGGGCAGGTGCTCATGCTCAAGCAGCAGGAATATGTTACGGCAGCACGGGCGCTCGGGGCTCCGGGCAAATATATAGTGAAAAGGCATATACTGCCGAATTGCATCGGACAGATAATAGTTACGACGGCGATGCAAATTCCGTCGGCGATATTTTTGGAATCATTCTTATCCTTTTTGGGAATAGGCGTATCGGCGCCCATGACGAGTCTCGGGGCGATGGCATCTGATGCACTCGGCGGCATTTACACATATCCGTATAGATTGGTCATGCCGTCGGTTCTGCTCAGTCTTATGATATTGAGCCTTAATCTGTTCAGCGACGGTCTTAGGGATGCGCTTGATCCGAGATTGAAAAAATAAAAAAGCGAATTATTTAATTATAAAAAACATGGTTGCAAAGGTATATGAGGAAATGAAAGATAAGGAAGTCGGTATCAAGGATACGGATATCAATGCGAATATCGGAGATAGGGATGCAAAAAACGATGCGAATGCGGATGCATTGCTTAAGCTTAAAGATCTCAAGGTGTCGTTTTTCACGCCTGCAGGCGAGGTTAAGGCTGTGGGCGGAATCAGCTATGATCTGAAATATGGCGAAGTTATGGGGATCGTTGGTGAATCGGGTTCCGGCAAATCGGTCGAAGCTTATTCTATAATCGGTCTGCTTCAATCGCCGGGCAAAGTGATGGGCGGCGAGATACTCTTTGAGGGCGAAAATGTATTGGAATATTCCGCGGAGAAGATGCAATCCTTTAGGGGAAACAAGGTCAGCATGATTTTTCAAAATCCCATGACAAGTCTGAATCCGGTTTATACCATCGGAAATCAGCTCATGGAAGCTCTGCTGTGCCACGATAAAATCGACAAGAAAATCGCATGGGAAAAATCCGTGGAAATGCTGAATTTGGTTGGAATAAACAATCCTGAACAGCGCATGAATCAGTATCCGCATGAACTTTCCGGCGGAATGCGTCAAAGGGTAATGATAGCCATGGGACTGATTTGCAATCCGAAATTATTGATAGCGGATGAGCCTACCACAGCCCTTGATGTTACAATACAGGCGCAGATAATCGAGCTCATGAAGGAAATTCAGGGAAAAACGGGGATGGCAATCATATTTATCACGCATAATTTGGGCGTTGTAGCGGAAATATGCGACAGGGTAACCGTAATGTATGCGGGCAAAATTGTCGAACAGGGTACCGTGGACGATATTTTTTACAGGGCTTCACATCCCTACACTTTGGGACTTATGCGTTCCATGCCGAGGGTAGATGCGGAAAGCTACGAGCGATTGATTCCGATAGAGGGCTCGCCCGTGGATATGCTTAATCCTCCCGAGGGTTGCGGCTTCGGTGCGAGGTGCGAGCATTGCATGAAAGTATGTCTGCGCAAAGAGCCGCCGCTCGTGGATTTGGGCAACGGACATTTCAGCAAATGCTGGCTCATGGCGCTTTCCGAAAAGAACGGTGAGACCGGTTCAAATCAAGAAAAGGAGGCGTAGATTATGGAAATTCGTGATAAAAGTGAGAATCCGATACTCCTCGACATAAAAAATCTTAAAAAATATTTCAAGATAAAGGCGGGCATTGGAAAGAACAAATATGTGCATGCGGTTGAAGAGGTTTCTTTTTTCATTCGCAAGGGGGAAACTCTTGGGCTTGTGGGTGAGTCCGGTTGCGGCAAAACCACTCTCGGGCGCACTATATTGCGACTCTATGAACCTACGGGAGGGCAGCTTTATTATGACGGCAAATTGGTTTTTGATGCCTCCAATCCGAAAATGAAAGTGAATTTTCTTCCATATAGGAGAAAGATGCAGATAATCTTTCAGGATCCGTCGGCTTCTCTTGATCCGCGCATGACGGTGGGGGAGATTATCGGAGAAGCGCTCGATATCCACCGCTTGCATCAGGCAAAGGGTGCGCGTGAGGAGAGAATCAATGAATTGCTGGAACGCGTAGGATTAAACAGCGAACATTCAAACAGATATCCGCATGAGTTCTCCGGCGGCCAGCAGCAGCGTATCGGTATCGCAAGAGCGCTTGCGGTCGAGCCGGAATTTATAGTCTGTGATGAACCGATTTCCGCATTGGATGTGTCCATACAGTCTCAAATTGTCAACATGCTCGAAGATATGCAGGAGCAGATGGGGCTTACATATTTATTCATTGCGCATGATCTTTCGGTAGTGCGCCACATATCCGACAGAATAGGCGTAATGTATCTCGGCAATATGGTGGAACTCGGAAACAGCAAAGAACTCTATGACAACCCCTTGCATCCATATACAAAAACACTGCTGTCGGCTGTTCCGGTGCCCGATCCGAAGATCAGCAGGGCGCGGCAGAGGATAGTGCTCGAAGGCGATGTGCCGAGCCCTATAAATCCGCCGTCGGGGTGCAGATTCCATACGCGATGTCCTTATGCACAGGAAATTTGCAACAGCAGAATGCCTGAATTCATAGAATATCGACCGGGGCATTTCGCGGCATGTCACAGAATCGGTGAAATTTGATATCCATATAGCCAAATAGCAGAGTAAAGTGGTATAATGACCGCAGACATCAACTTGTTTTGCGTTCATTATACGGGATCAAATGCCCTGCGATTATTTTGCTCACAATGTAGCGGCGAGCAAAATCGCACTTAAATCGCCGGTATGTGTGGGCGGGATTTGCTCAAACCCCGTTCACACTTGATTGTATATTTATATTTAAAGGAGGGTTTTTATGAAGAAGATTTTGGCATTGCTTCTTACCTTTGTTTTAGTGTTCTCACTCGCGGCTTGCGGCGACAAGGGTAGCAGCGGGGCAAAAGAAGACGGTGTGCTCGATGTGTGCTTTGCATCCGAACCGCAGACCATGGATCCTACGCTCAGTTCGGCGGTTGACGGCGCAATTATGCTGTCGCAGATATTTGAAGGACTTATCAAATATGCCGATGACGGCAAGGGAAATGCGATTTTGAAGCCGGGTATGGCTGAAAGCTGGGATATTTCCGATGACAAATTGACATACACTTTCCACTTGAGAGATGCGAAGTGGAGTGACGGTGAGCCTGTAACGGCTTATGATTTTGAGTATTCATGGAACAGATTGGCGAATCCTGAAACTGCAGCGGATTACTCATACATGGTAGATATGGTAGCGGGTTATGACGAGAAAAATCCTAATCTTCAAATAAAGGCGATAGATGACAAAACTTTTGAAGTTAAGCTCGCAAATCTTTGCCCTTATTTCGAAGAAGTATGCGCATTCCCGGCTCTGTTCCCTGTAAGAAAGGATATAGTAGAGGGGAATCCTACCTGGACCAACAAGCCTGAAACCTATATTTCAAACGGGCCTATGAAACTCGAAAAGTGGGATCACAACTCCAAGATCACATTCGTTCCTAATGAGAACTACTATGATCAGGATGTCATCAAAGTTAAGAAGATGAATTTCCACCTGATGGACGATCAAAACGCTATGCTTGCGGCTATGAAATCCGGGAAGCTCGATTTGATCAACAATTTCCCGCCTGAAGAGATGAAAGGTCTGCTTGCCGACGGTTCTGTAGTGCCGTATGAGTATGTGGGAATATACTATATTTCCTTCAATACCCAAAAAGCACCGTTTAATGATCCGAGAGTCAGAAAAGCATTCTCGCTGGCGATAGATAGAAACTTCATCGTAAATGAAGTGAGCGGTGGAGGAGAAGTACCTGCTACGGGATTCGTTCCTGACGGCGTTTTCGATGTGGACGGCGTTAACGGTGATGATTTCAGAACTGTGGGCGGAGATTATTATTCAGTTAAGGATTCCGATTACGAAAAGAATTGTGAAGAGGCGAGAAAGCTTCTTGCCGAGGCGGGATTCCCTGACGGTGAGGGATTCCCTGTTGTGGAATATCTGTACAATACGGATGATAAGCATAAAGCTATCGCCGAGGCTCTTCAGGATATGTGGCAGAATGAGCTGGGCGTGAAAGTTACACTGCAGAATCAGGATTGGGCTGTGGTATTGAAGGCAAGAAAAGACGGTGACTTTACCATCGCAAGAGATGGCTGGATTGCCGATTATAACGATGCGATGTCGTTTATCGACATGTTCCTTACGGGCGGCGGAAATAACAATGCTCAATATGCAAATCCTGCATTTGACACGATCGTAAAGAAAGCCAAGGCAACGGAAGATCCTGCCGAGAGAATGCAGCTCATGCACGATGCGGAGGATATGGTAATAGGTGAAGATATGGCAGCATCGCCGCTCTATTATTATGTAAATCCTGTAATGAGCAATCCTAAGATGAAGAACTGGCTCTACACGGCAACAGGCTTCTTCTATCTCTATGGAACTACCGGAGTGTAAGAGAATGTAGAGTGCGTTGAGATTCAGCTGTGATATGTGCGGCGCGTTAAACGGCAATACATGAGAAATAGAGCCGAGGGGATGAATCGAAATTCATCCCCTCGGTTTTTAGACTGCATTTAATTGATCTGTTTCAGCGCAATAAAGCAGTAAATATGCAGCTTTATACCGCATGAATATTGCGATACTCGGTAGGTGACACCGATAAACGCTTTTTGAATGAGGCGCTGAAATACGAGTGTGAATTAAAGCCGCATGCCAACGCTATCGCTTCCACCGAATACTCGCTGTCCTTGAGAAGCTGTTTTGCGCGTTCCAAGCGCAAATCATTTATGAAATCCGACGGGCACTGCCCCATTTCTTTTCTGAACAGCTTGCAAAAATGACTGCGTGACATATATACGTTCTCGGCAATCATCTCGGTATACAGATGCCTGTAAAGATTTTTCTGTATGTAGTCTATGGCTGCCAATATCCTTTCATCCGTATGGGATTTCGGCAATGCCATAGGCTTAATCATTTGAGTAGAATAAATATTTCCATCTGTTGTGTTGTTCACTATATAATTCCTCCGTTATATATCAAAATATATCAAAAACTATAGGGAAGCGGAGAGATGGTGTTAGTCCAAACTAACAGATGTATTCTATTATCAAACTTGTTAAAAGTCAACATGAATTACCACATTATTTCAAAAGCGTGTCCAGCCTCTGGAATATAGCCGCAGCCTCCGCACGGGTAAGAGTGTCTTTAGGCGCGAACATATTGCCGTCTCTGCCTGTAAGTATCCCCATTTCCACCAATTTTGATATGCTCTCTTTCGCAAATGGTGAAATTTTTTCGGCATCGTTGAATTCGACTGTGGTAGTAGCTATATTTTCTTCTTTTAAGCTCTTGCCGCTTACGCTTATAGCTCTATGCAGTATTGTTGCGACCTGTTCTCTTGTGATATTCATGTTTGAACCGAATTCATTCTTCGATATTCCGTTGATTATTTTTTTATCAACGCCCCAAGCCACGGCTTTAGCATAATAAGCATCGGCGGGAACATCGGTGAACTTTACAGTGCTGTTTGATTCGCCGTTAAGATATCTTGCAAGCGCGGTGATGAACATAGCGCGGGTCATCTTGCCCGACGGGGAAAATTCATTTTCGCTCGTACCCTTGAATATGCCTTTTTCAGCTACATAGTTTATCGCATTGCTCGCCCAGTGGGTTTCAGGCACATCCACGAATCTCTGCATTTTGCCGTCTTTTACGGCGCCCGAATCCGGCTTCACATCATTTCCGATATTCGAATCGTTTCCGGTTCCGCCTGCGCCGCCGCCGGATGAACCGCCTGCGCCGCCACCGGAGCTGCCGCCTGAACCACCCGAGCCGCCGGAGCCGCCGCCGCCTGAACTGCCGCCGCCCGGAGGATTCGGCGCCTGTCCTGCAACGATTTCCGTATTTGTGCTCTTATCCTTTATAACCGCAAGGAAGTGCATATTTGCAGTCGGTTTATATGTAGTCAATTTTCCTGATGAGTACGTGGTTTCGCCATTTCTCCATCCTACGAACTCATATTTGTCGGTATCCAATTGGTATTGTGGAATTTGGCTGAACTTGATAGCTTCACCTTTTTTAACTATTGCTCGCAGGCTGCATTGCGGATCATTCGGATCAAACGGCTTGAGTATCATCTCATTCGTGAGTGAGTATGTCACCTCGCACCAATTTTTCCATGTGTTAACTATCAGCGCAAGCGGAGCAAGCGCCGTTCCTGTGAATGTAAATACTTTCTCATCATCATGCTTAGGTTTTCCGCAATCGCATATCACGAAGAATTTGCTGTCTTCCTGATACTTATAATCGCCCGTAGGGATGTCGAAGGTATAGGTCACGGCATCATCATCCACCTCGGTTTTTATCGGCGAATATTCAACATTTGTCGATTTATTTATGACCTTCATATTGAACTCGGCCGCATCTTCCGCAGCTTCAAGCAGGCATAGCATTTTGAAATATGCCTGCGGTTGAGGAGTTCCTTCGCCCTTAAGGAATTTAGGATTTACGCGCGTATTTTTATTCTTTGTATTTTTATCAAGTGCGGTCTCGTGGAAATTGACATCGGATTTTTTCGCATCGATTTCCAATTTTTCTTCCTCAAATTTATTGAATGCGAAAGCCGTTTCTCCGATGCTGCCGATGCTCTCCGGAATAAGAGCCGTTTCAAGTGCATTTGAGCGGAAAGCATTCTTTTCGATATTCATTATCTTTGACGGCGCTTGAAACGTGAGCTTTGAAATCTCATTGTCGTGGAAAGCCCCCTCGCCTATGACAATTGTATCGGGGGGGATAGTGATCTCCTTTAAGAGATTGCCCTTGAAAGCATTTTTGCCTATCGTTTTTACGGTGCTTGGAATGTTTATCTTATTTATCGTCTTCGATTTGAATGCCGCTTCGCCTATATGCAGCACAGGTACGTCCTCAAACTCTGCGGGAATATTCACTTCGGTAGCGGTACCGTTGTATTTTTTTAAAGTTTTTGAGGCTGCATCGAATTCCCATTCCGATGCAGGAGGTCCCCCGCCGCCGATCGGAACGAGATTCTTCATTGCATTAAACAGCTGCAGTGTGGCAAAATTCACTTGACCCTGCGTTCCTTTTTTCGTATCGGCAAATTTTTCCGCCTTTTCGCGTGCCGCTATAAATGCCTGCGCGGTTTCAGGAGTGTAGGCATTCGGATTGATGGTATTGCATTTACCTATCAAGGTGCTCAGCTGTCCCACTTCCAATCCGCCTTGCGTGCCGTTCCCCGGCATCATCATATGATTGTATTTGCTGACAATGCGCGGATACACATCGTTAAATGTGTGAAGCAGTTGATCATCTTTGTCGTATATATACACGGTCATAGGAAATTCAGGCTTGTTCTTCTGCTCTTCGGGTGTATCCATATAGCTGTTGTCCCAGACCTGCATCGGAACGTCAAAATAAGTGGTATTGTCGCTTGCCGTAGGGCATGTTCCGATAAAGCCCTTATGCTTGGATTTGGTCTTTTCGTATTCGGCAGGATTTCCGTCTGCGGCGGGCGTTTTCAGCTTATTGTATTCTATATCGAATTTTGCCGCATTCGGTATATTCTTTACTCTTATGTAGACATGCCCGTCGGCGAATTCATATACGCCGGGGTTTTCGGCATTGGTGCTGCCGCATGGACCGCCGGAGAAAAAGTCACAGGCGACCAATGCCGGAGCTCCGCCGTCGCTCGCTTCATGCACGGGAGTAACGGGTTTATTGCAATCCACCATTCGCAAGCTGACATTCTTGAAAGATGCCAACACATTTTCGCCCTCATTATCATATACATCAAAGTCTATGGTCTCTCCCGATTCATACCCGAAATGCCATGAAAAACCGTGTGCCGGAGGCATGTCGACCAACCACAAATTGTTGTGATCGTAGCCTGCATTCGATTTTGTGATTCTGTACCTTGCCCCCTCGGGCGCTCCCTGTAAACGCAGATAGAGGAATCCATAGATGGAGCTGTATCCGAAAGGCTTTTTATCCTTGCTTCTGCAAAATTCCGCTTTCTCAATGGTTATTCCATTGTTTGTCATGCCTTCCGCATTTTCAAGTATCTGCACATTCCCCCCGCCTCGTGCAGCTGCCTGCATTTGCGCATCCGCTTGCGCCGGAAGTGCTGTGCCGAATCCTGCGAAAATCATGGCAGCAGAAAGCAATAATGTTGTCAATTTTTTAATGCTTGTCGTCATTTCGTATCTCCTTTCCTAAAAGACGATGTGATAAAACCGCAATTTGAGTTTGAACTAAACACATGGTGTTCACGATTTGATATTTCAACTCCTTGGAATGATGCAAAAAAGAGTTGAAAATACAAAAACAAAAATTATCCAAAGCTAATTGTAACCTTAAAAGCGGTTAGTTATATATCACTTTTCGCTCAAAAACTATCAATAATCGCTCATTATTAAAAAAAGAAAGGACTTAACGGGAGTTGAAATTTATATTATACTGTACGGGTAGAGTATGCTACCTATTGATGCTTATCAATATTTTAATGATTCGGTGATTTGATTTTTTAGTATTTTGATGCATGTTTTTGATGTGTATTTGTGTTTCAAGGAGGCTTAAATGTGTAAGATGCGGCAAACGCTCAAAAAGTTACTTCTCCCTATGCTTGTGATCGTGTTGATTTTGGGAACCGCAAATCCTGCGATGGCTGAACACGATTCGTCATTCAATGCGAACAAAGGGAAAAATAGACTCGTTGCTCAAGTTGGGAAGAATTTAAAAGATACGGATCGGGCGAAATTCATGATTATTTTGGAAGATCCGATTGATATGCCGCCGGAGCAGAGAGCAGGAGCGGCAGAGATGGAGAAATTTATGGCGGCATGCGATGTCGAGATAGACAGATTTTCCGAGCTGTTGCGAAGAAAAAATATCCAAGCTGAAATAGTTGGCAGATATAATTTGCTGCTCTGCGGTCTTGCCGTTAATGTGAAATATGAAGATGCAAAGAAGATCGCGAACCTGCCGCATGTTAAATCGGTAGAGTATTGCGTGAGATATGCTGCGCCGAAAGTCAATGTGCAAAGGCTCGTTCAGAATCGCGATATCGATAGCAATAAGCTGATAAAACTGCATGAAACGGACAGCAAATACAAGGGGGCAGGTAAGATCGTAGCGGTTCTCGATTCCGGTTTTGATTGGGAACATCCGGCTATGAGGATAAGCGATGGAATTACGCCTAAAATCCAAGACAAACCCGCCATGCAGAATTTGATGAATTCAAAGGGCGTGGATCACGGCGTATATCTCACCGAAAAAATACCTTTTGCCTATAATTATGCGAGCGGAGATAACAATATAAAGGAATCGGCGAGCGTATCCCACGGAATGCATGTTGCCGGTATAATCGGGGCGAATGCGGAAACGCCGTCTTCCAACGGTGATATAGTAAAAGGGGTGGCGCCGGAGTGCCAGATATATGCGATGCGAGTGTTTGCAGGTGACGGGGGCACCAGCCCGGATATCTATATAGGAGCGATGGAAGATGCCGTTAAATTGGGTGCAGACAGCATAAATATGAGTCTCGGAAGTCCGCTCGGTTCGATGGCGGATCTGCAGGATAAGGAAAGCGGAACTTTGACGGCTCTTAACACCGCAAAGGGGATGGGCATAGTGGTCGCCATGGCGGCGGGAAACGAGGGGGCATCCGGCAACGGCATACTGCCTACGGTTTATGCTCCCGACTATGGACTTGTCGATTCTCCGGGGGTAGCGCCGTTATCATTGTCGGTGGCTTCCTGCAATAACACGCATATAAGTTCAAAAGTCATGGAAGTGAAAGCATATCCTAAACAGATCGCCTATAGAAAAGGCACGGGCCCGGCTTTTGATGATCCCGATGCACCGATGAAGGATTTTGTGGAAATCGTGGATTGCGGCTACGGCTCAATCGATGAAGTGGCGGAAGCTGCCGCAAATGCGGACGAGGGTTTATACGGGAAAATTGCACTGATTCAGCGCGGCGGCGATTTGACATTCGGTCAAAAGGTTTATAATGCGAATAAAAAAGGCGCATGCGGCGTAATAATATACAATCATTCCGAGGGCGGAAACGAGCTCGTGAGCATGCAGGTCAGCAATCCATATCCGGTTATCCCATCGGTATTCATAGGGCATGATGATGGCAAGTTCCTGCTTTCGATAATCGAAAGTGGTGATGAGGCAAAGGTGAGAATAGGAAGCGACTTTGTGAAAGCGCCGAATCCGAAAGGCGGTGAACTCTCGGAATTTTCATCGTGGGGCTTGTCCGTGGATGGTGATCTCAAACCGGAGATTTTAGCGCCGGGCGGAAATGTATTTTCCACGATAAATAAAGGAAATTACATCAGCATGAGCGGAACCAGCATGGCGACTCCGCATGTGGCGGGTGCGATTGCGCTTATGAGCGAGCGTGCAGCCGAATTGGGAGAAGATAATGAAGCGAAATACACATTTATAAAGAATATGCTGATGAGTACCGCCGAACCCATTAGAGATTCCGGGGGTGTTCCGATTTCTCCTCGCGCGCAGGGTGCAGGACTCATGAATATATCGGCGGCAACAAAGTCACAAGTGTATGTGGTGGGAAGCAGCGGCAGAAGTGCGGCGATGTGCGGTGATGTTGGCGATTCATTTGACATTGAACTTACGCTTATAAATTTGGATCAGGACAATTCACGCAAATTCTCATATTCCACGGTGCTCATGACGGATAAGGTCGCCGATGGCAGATATACTCTTGAAAATGAGCTGCTCAAAGAAATTCCGGGAGAAACGGTGGAAGTTCCTGCCGGAGGAGAATTGGCAATCAGCATAAGCGTTGATGCATCCGAATTTACCGACAGACAGGATGAGCTGCAGCCGAAAGGATATTATCTTGAAGGATTTACCCGTTTCGAGTCGATCGACGGGGGCAGCGATTTATCCATTCCTTTTGTGGCGTTCAAAGGTAAATGGAAGGAATTGCCCGCTATTGAGGACAGCATCTACAATCTTTCGGATGCGGGGCTTAAGCCGATGTATTACGATGAAGATGGCGAGCGGGCGGATTTCACGCATTTTTCGACTTCAATAATGCATGATGCGATCGTTTGCGGGGAATATGAAGATGAAAACGGTGAAATCAAATACGACAAGAACAGAATTGCATTTTCCCCTAATAATGACGGGCGGGGCGATAAATTCCGCTTTGTCGGGACATTCACGAGATGTTATCAGATAGTGAAGTTCGCCATATATGATATCAGCGACACCCTGCGTGAGCGCCCGCTTGCACTTGCTTACAGCAATGACGGCGGATTAAAGAACTTTAACTACGGCGGCGATTTTGTCTCACCGAGAAGTCATACGGAGTACGATTGGGAATGGTCAGGTGCTTCCGCCGCCGAGGGCGTTTATGATGTGGTAGTGCAGGTTGGGCCGGTAACGGCACCGCAGAAATTCACCACGATTAATCACAGGGTTATAGTGGATAAAACCGAGCCTAAAATTATAAAAGCGACATATGATGCCGCAAGCAGAGTGTTTACAATAGAAAAGACATCCGATAAGGATGCCGGCGGTCAGAACGACGGCAGCGGGATAAATTTTGTGGCATTGAGCTATCAGAAAGATGGTGAGACCGTGTTTATAGATCTCGATTCGGACAGTCCTGAAAATCAAGGCAGCACTTGGGTGGACGGCAAGCACTGGACTCTTCCCGCAGATGTGAATCCTGAAGATGTAGATGTAGATGTAATGGATTTTGCATGCAACAGATTGCAGACAAATGTTAAGGAAGCAACGGAAAGCAATCCGAATCCTCCGGGCGGCGGCGGTTCAGGCGGTGGCTCCGGTGGCGGTTCGGGCGGCGGCTCCGGCGGCGGCGCAGGCGGTTCAGGCGGAGATTCGGGCGGAACCGGGAACGATTCGAATACCGGAAATGATGTGAAGCCGGATTCGGACACCCCAAAAGACGGCAAAGCACAGAGATTCGTGGATGTGCCTGCAACGCACTGGGCGAACAAAGTAATAAACTATGTGGCTGAAAAAGGCATATTCAAGGGCACGAGCGAAAATGAATTTTCCCCGTCGGGCAAGATGACCCGCGCCATGTTCATCACCGCACTTGCAAGATACTTGAAAGCTGAAACGAGCGCCACGGTGAGCATGAAAGATGTTCCTGCCGATGCATATTATGCGAAAGCCGTTGCTTGGGGAATTGAGAACAAAATAATAAAAGGCATATCGGAGAATGAATTCGGTCCGCAAAACAATATTACGCGCGAGCAGGTTGCAACCATTCTCTACAGGGCTATGCTTGCAAATAATATAGCAATTAAGGGTGATGACAAGAGCGCTAAAAATGAATCCGATGTAAAATTCGCCGATGCCGGATCCATCGCTCCTTTTGCGCAGGAGAGCGTTGCGAAGTTGAGTGAAATGGGAATATTTACAGGAAGAGAAGGCAATATGTTCGCGCCTAAAGAAACTCTTACCCGTGCGGAGGCTGCGGCTATATTCCAGAGAGTTGATGCGATCTTTGCAAAATAGCTTCATTTGATTTATATTTTTTCAAATTCGATATACAATGAATAGAGGAGGTGTTTTTCATGAAAAAGAAATATGATATTAAAGGAATGGGCTGTGCCGCTTGCTCGGCAAGGATCGAAAATGTAATAGGTAAAATGGACGGAGTATCCAATGTTGCCGTTAATCTGATGACGAATTCAATGATTGTCGATTTCGATGAGGGGCAGGTGCAATCCGCAGATATAGTCAAAAGTGTAAGCGATGCCGGGTATGAGGCGATAGATGCTGAAGACGGCGAGGATCTCCCCTCTAAGGGCTCCGAAGGTCTGACCGATGAATTCAGATCGACGGAGCTTGCCAAGAGAAAACAATTCATCGTTTCGCTGATTTTTATGATTCCGCTCTTTGTGTTTGCGATGCTGCACATGCACACGAACTTGCTTTCCGCAACGCTTGCATCTGCCGGCAAGGGAATTGAGCTGCTGCTTGTTTTGCCGATTTTGGCGGTGAATTTCAGCTATTATAAAAACGGCATTCCGATGTTGTTCAGGGGTTCGCCGAATATGGATACTCTTATTGCGGTCGGTTCCGCGGCGGCGGTTGTCATGGGATATTTTGAATCCGCGGGTATGATCCTTACGCTCGTAACGCTCGGCAAAATGCTTGAAGCGCGCGCAAAAGGAAAGGCGGGAACCGCAATAGAGAAATTGATGGAGTTGGCACCCGATCAGCTTACCGTTATCCGCGACGGTCAGGAATTTATAATCCCGATAGATTTT
>CAUUCX010000007.1:0-14352 GCA_963543615.1 uncultured Eubacteriales bacterium
GCTCTTTTGATAATGATTGAGCAAAAACGCAGATGGCGAATTATATCATGATTTCGTAAGAAATCATGATATAATAACCACCGCAAATGACTTAAAATGTGGTTATTATATGGGATTAAATGCCCTGCGATTATTTTGCTCTTTGGATAATAATTGAGCAAAAACGCAGATGGCGAATAATATCATGATTTCGTAAGAAATCATGATATTATAGAAGCGATGAGGTGTAGGGGTGAAAGGATTTGATGCGGAAAAATACTTGATCGAGCAGAAAGAGCATATCTTAAAGCGCATTGAGGAACAAGGCGGCGAGCGCCTTTATCTTGAGTTCGGCGGTAAGCTTGGCGGAGATAAACATGCGGCGCGCGTGCTTCCCGGCTACGATGAAAACTCCAAAATCAAATTGCTCTGCGAATTAGCAGATAAGGCGGAAATCATCATCTGCATACGCTCGGATTCAATCACCACGAAAAAAACCCGCAATGATTTCGGAATCTCCTATGATTTGGAAGTCCTGCGTTTAATTGACACGTTCAGGCGGAACGATCTTCCGATAAACAGCGTGGTGGTAACGCTTTACGAGGATCAACCCGCGGTGAACTACTTTATAAACAAATTGAATCGCAGGGGGATAAAGACATACAAGCATTATTACACAAAAGGTTATCCCACCGATGTGGAAACCATCGTAAGCGATGAGGGTTACGGTGCAAATCCGTATATAGAAGTAAGTAAACCCCTGATCGTAGTTGCGGGCCCGGGCGGCGGTTCCGGAAAACTTGCCACATGTCTGTCGCAGCTTTATCATGAGAATAAACGAGGCAAACGCGTGAGTTACGCAAAATTCGAAACATTCCCCGTATGGAATTTGCCTCTGAAGCATCCCATAAACATCGCATATGAGGCGGCCACGGCGGATCTCAAAGATGTCAATATGATCGATTCCTTCCATTTGGATGCATATGGAGTTACGGCAGTCAACTATAATCGCGATATCGAGGCTTTCCCCGTAGTTAAGCGAATAGTAGAGCGAATTACGGGTGAAGAATCCCCGTATAAATCGCCCACGGACATGGGCGTAAACCGCGTAGGGTTCTGCATTTCCGATGATGCCGTTTGCAGTGATGCGGCGAAACAGGAAATAATCCGCCGCTATATGATTGCATTATGCGACTATAAAAAAGGGCGCATTGAAAGCGGAACATTGGAACGCTCAAAGCTTCTTATGGATGAAATGGATTTGAAAATAGAGGATCGCAAGGTTGTAGAACCTGCAAGAAAGTATGGGGAATATAAAAGCGAGCTCGATCAACGATATGAGAATATCGTGGTGATGGCGCTCGAGATGCCCTGCGGCAGGATAATCACGGGTAGAAGCTCAAGGAGAATGGTCGCGGCAGGAGCATGTATTCTCAACGCAATAAAGTCGCTTTCCGGCTTATCCGACGAGATACATCTGATATCTCCGCATGTGCTCCGCAGCATTCAGGAGCTTAAGACCGATGTGCTGCTGCATGAAAGAGCATCCCTTAATCTGGAAGAAATTCTGTCCGCCCTTACGATTTCGGCTGCAACAAATCCATCTGCCGAGTGTGCGGCAAGCAAGATAACATCACTCCGCGGCTGTAAGGCGCATTGCACCGCCATTTTATCGGATCGCGACGAACAGACCCTAAAGGCATTAGGGATAGATGTTACCTGCGATCCCGAGTATATAACGACCAATTTATACTTCAATTAGGAAAACGGGACTCCCGCTTTCAAAAAAAATCTGCCAAATCCTTGTAAGTTCTCAAAATTTGTGATATCATAGGAAAGCTATAACAGAGACAACGATTATATATTTCATATAAAAGGAAGGTGAATGGGAATGAAAAAGGATTTACATCCGGAGTACAAGGATTGCAAGGTAACTTGCGCTTGCGGGAATCAGTTCGTGACAAAATCCACTCTGGAAGAAATGAAATTGGATGTGTGCTCAGCCTGTCATCCGTATTTTACAGGACAACAGAAGTTTGTTAATCGCGGCGGCAGAATAGAGAAGTTCAAGAGCAAATACAATATCGACTAATCATTGCAAAGAGCCGGGAATCCCCGGTTTTTTTGTAAGTGTGATGAAAATCCTTGAAGTATTTCCGACGGGCACGGATGGACATTTGCAAAAATTACAATATGCAGAGCGCAAAAGCGGCAATTTCGGAAATGAAAAATATGAAATACGCAGGCGAGGGAGTTGAAAATAAATGTTTGATAAATTGGATTTTATAGTCGGCAAATATGATGAACTGGCGGAGAAAGTGTCGGATCCGGCAATCATCGCAAATCAGGAATTGTGGAAACAGCACATGAAAGAGATGAGCGATATCGAACCGATTGTAAAGAAGTACAAGGAATACAGAGAGAATAAACAGGGCATCGAGGGCGCAAAAGAACTGCTGGAGGAATCCGATGATGAAATCCGCGAGATGGCAAAACAGGAATTGTCCGATTTGACAAATGCACAGGAAAATCTCGAAAAAGAATTGAAAGTCCTGTTGCTTCCAAAAGATCCGAACGATGAAAAAAATGTGATTTTAGAAGTTCGAGCGGGAACGGGAGGTGAAGAAGCCGCCCTCTTCGGTGCGAATCTCTTGAGAATGTACTCAATGTATGCGGAACATCGCGGTTGGAAAACCGAATTGATCGAGATGAACGATACCGGAATCGGCGGAGTAAAGGAAGCCGTTATGATGATCAAGGGGCGTGGAGCATATTCGAGATTGAAATACGAGAGCGGAGCGCACAGGGTGCAGCGAGTGCCTGAAACCGAATCGTCCGGCAGAATACATACATCGGCGGCAACGGTGGCGGTGCTTCCCGAAATAGATGATGTTCAAGTTGATTTGGATCCGAATGATGTAAGAGTTGATGTTTATCGCTCCTCGGGCAATGGCGGGCAGTCTGTAAACACAACGGATTCGGCGGTGCGTTTGACGCATGTTCCAACCGGTCTTGTCGTTACATGCCAGGACGAAAAATCGCAGATAAAAAACAGAGAAAAAGCATTCAAGGTTCTTGCCGCGCGTCTTTACGATATGAAGATGCAGGAACAAAACAAAGAGATATCCGATCAGCGCAAGAGCATGGTCGGCAGCGGCGACAGAAGTGAGAGAATCAGGACATATAATTATCCGCAGGGGCGTGTATCGGATCATCGCGTTGGGCTTACCATCTATAAGCTGGATCAGTTTATGGATGGCGATATGGATGAAATCATCGATGCACTCATCACCGAGGATCAAGCGTCGAAAATGCAGGAATTTTAAGCAAACGGAGTATTTGAGGAGCACATATGCAGACTATTATACTCGAGCCGACACAAGCGAACATCGGACTTGCCGGTGAAATTATAAAATCCGGCGGACAGGTAGCGTTCCCGACGGAAACGGTTTACGGACTTGGAGCGAACGCTCTCGATGCAGCCGCCGTATCGATGATATACAAGATAAAAGGGCGACCCTCGGATAATCCCATGATCGTGCATATCGCAGCCGCCGCAGATATTGAAAAGCTCGCAAAAAATGTTCCGGAGCAGGCGTTCATGCTTGCCGAAGCATTCTGGCCGGGACCCCTTACAATGGTGCTGCGCAGGCGCGAGTGCGTGCCTGATATTACCACAGGGGGGCTGAATACCGTCGGCATACGGATGCCCGACAATGAAGCGGCACTTGAGCTGATAAGGCAATCGGGCTGCCCGATAGCCGCACCCAGCGCGAATATTTCCGGTAAACCGAGTCCAACCTGTGCAGAGCATGTATATCAGGATTTGCGCGGAAAAATCCCGTTTATAATAGACGGCGGCGCATGTCGCGTGGGGATCGAATCGACCGTGCTCGATATGACGGGCAGTATCCCCGTTATATTAAGACCGGGCGCAATCGGCAAAAGCGATATAAGAGAAATTACGGGAGTTGATCCGAGATATCATGCCTCCCTTGCAGATGTGGAAAAATTCATTGAAAAGACCGATATCGGTAAGGAGGAACATTTTAGAAAAGCTTCGCTCGCACCTGCCAGCGCAGTGAAATCTCCGGGCATGAAATATAGGCATTATGCGCCGAAAGCCCCTGTGACCGTATTCATAGGAGAAGAAAACGCAGTGCTCAACAGATTGTCCGCAACGGAGAATTCGGCGGCGAAAGAAAATCGCAATGTAGGGATTGTCAAATTCGATTTGGCAGCGAGCGAGCAGGCGGCGCATGAGCTGTTTTCATGCCTTAGGAAATTAGATATGCAAGGCGTAAGCGCAATTTATATAGGAGTAATAAACAATTCGCAATTAGGCGATGGCACAGCATTTGCATATATAGAGCGGCTTATGCGTTCGGCGAATTATAATGCGGTGTTTGTGTAGATGCTTTCAAGCGGAAACAAAGCCCGCAAAAAATACCGGTCGAAAATTAAGCGATATGCGTTGTGCGGGAGCATGGAGGAAATGGAATGCGCGTAAGAAAAATAGCATTTGCGGCGGATCACGGCGGCGTACTTTTGAAAGATAAACTGATCGAATTCGTGCTGCGAAAAATGCCGGATATTGAAATAACGGATTTGGGAACGCACGGCGAAGAATCGGTGGATTATCCGATTTTCGGAAGACTTTGTGCGGAAGAAGTCGTTTCCGGCAGAGTTGATAGAGGGGTGGTATGCTGCGGCACGGGAATAGGGATTTCCATAGCGGCAAATAAAGTGCGCGGCGCGCGTTGTGCGCTCTGCACGAGCGTGGAATTGGCGGAAATGACGCGGCGGCACAATGATGCAAATATGATTGCTTTCGGTGGCAGAACAACGAGTGCAGAGGCGGCGGAGCAAATGCTTGAAGTCTTTTTAACCACAGAATTTGAAGGTGGCAGGCATCAGCGGCGAATCGACATGCTTGAGTGATAGAGGCGCTTACAAGAGAAAATAAACTCAAACGGATTATGTTTTTTACAGCTGAAAAGTTAGATTGCGCATGAAAATGCCGGAAAGTATAAGGAGGTGCAAAAATGAAAAATGTTTATGTATTCGATCATCCGTTGATTCAACACAAAACAGCGATGATTCGCGACAAGAGCACAAATGTCAAAGATTTCCGCGAGTTGGTAAAGGAAATCGCGATGCTTATGACATATGAAGCCACTCGTGATCTAAAGCTCAAGGATGTAAAAATCGAAACGCCTATTTGCGAAACGAATGTAAAAATGTTGGAGGGTGAAGATATCGCCATCGTTCCGATTTTGCGCGCAGGACTCGGTATGGTGGATGGAATGTTGGCATTAGTGCCGAATGCTAAAGTCGGGCATGTTGGAGTGTATAGAGATCCTGAAACGCATTTGCCTGTCGATTATTACTGCAAGCTGCCGAATGACATCGAAAAAAGACAAGTATTCATTGTAGATCCGATGTTGGCAACCGGCGGCTCGGCAAGTGCGGCAATAGATTTCGTTAAACAACGCGGCGCGAAAGATATCATTTTTATGTGCCTGATAGCCGCTCCTGAAGGCATTGAAGTGCTGCACAAGGCGCATCCCGATGTAAAAATTTTCATAGCGGCAAAAGATTTACACCTGAATGAACACGCCTACATAGTACCCGGCCTCGGGGATGCGGGCGACAGGATTTTCGGAACGAGATAAAAACTGGAATTTAGAGTAGGAGTAAAGAAAAAGAATATGTTTATACCTGATAGCGTCAGCGCACACGATAATGTATATGATGTGCTGCAAGAACGCGGTTTTATTGAACAAACAACCGATGATGAAGCGGTGCGCGAACTGCTCGGCAAGAAATCGATCAAATTTTATATCGGATTTGATCCCACCGCAGACTGCCTGCACATCGGGCATTTCATGCAAGTAATCATAATGATGTATATGCAGAAATATGGGCATACGCCGATCGTTCTTATCGGCGGCGGCACGGGTATGGTCGGTGATCCGAGCGGGCGCACGGATATGCGTATGGTTATGAACGAGGAAACCGTTCAGCACAACTGCAATCAATTCAAAAAGCTGTTCGATAAATATATAGATTTTGACGACAGCTGGGAGTATCACGGCAGACCGGGCGTAATAGGGAATTTGAGCAAGCAGGAAGCGAAAGAGCGCGGCTTTGCGGAAATCAAAGAGCCCGCAAAGGGGAAAGCCGTGGCGGTGAACAATGCATCCTGGCTGTTGCCGCTTAAATATGTGGATTTTATCCGAGAGGTCGGCACGCATTTCAGCGTAAACAATATGTTGCGCGCGGAATGCTTCAAGCAAAGAATGGATAAGGGGCTGTCCTTTTTTGAGTTCAATTACATGCTCATGCAGGGCTACGATTTCGCCGTGATGGCGCGAGATTTGGATTGCGAAATGGAATTCGGTGGCAACGATCAGTGGTCAAATATAATCGCAGGTGTTGACCTTTCTCGGAAGATGATGAACAAGCAGGTGTACGGCATGACCTTCTCGTTGCTCACGACTTCCGAGGGCGTGAAAATGGGGAAAACCCAAAAAGGTGCGCTGTGGCTCGATGCCGAGCGAACCGGGCCATATGATTTCTTTCAATACTGGCGCAATGTCGAAGATGCGGATGTGAATAAATGCCTTAGAATGTTGACATTCCTGCCCATGGACGAAGTAAACAGGCTATCCGCATTAAAAGATGCCGAAATAAACAAGGCAAAAGAAATTTTGGCATATGAGGTGACTAAGCTTGTGCATGGCGAAGCCGAGGCGGAAAAGGCTTTAGCGGGCGCGCGTGCGGCATTTGGCGGAGGCAAGGGTGCATCGGTTGAGGATATGCCGACCACCGAATTTTCACGCGATGATTTTGCGGGAGAAGGCATGGGGCTTATCAATCTAATCAAAGAACTCGGCCTTGTAAAGAGCAATGGTGAGGGTTTTAGAACTGTGGAGCAGGGCGGGCTCTCCATCAACGGCGAAAAAGTTGCCGATGCGAAGATGAAAATCACCGCGGATAATTTTGACGATGGAAAATTGATTCTTAAAAAAGGCAAAAAAACATTCCATGTGGTCAAATTAAAGGAATAAATGCTTGCTGAAAATCAGGGAGTTTTTCTTATTTGCCCGGTTTTTAGCCGGTTCAAAAATAAGGAAGCGCAAGCCGGCAGAGACAATTGTAAACCAAGATAGGTTTTTGCGGTTGACAATTCCTCCAATCTCATTTTATCATGAGGGAGTGAAAAGCGACGGAAAAAAAGTGTCCTTTTTTCGACAAAAAGATAAATAAGATGGAATTTGATGTGAGGAGTTAAAAATCATGACTACAAAAACTACAAAAAGAACATTCAATATGATTTTGTGCGCAATGTTCGTCGCACTGATCATAGTGGGAACATTCCTTAAAGTTCCCATTCCTTATCTTCCGTTTACATTGCAGCTTTTGTTTACAACACTTGCGGGGATAGTTTTAGGCGGGCGAGGAGGCTTTGCCGCTGTCGGTATATATATTCTGATGGGGCTTATCGGCCTGCCGGTATTTACCGAAGGCGGAGGCCTCGGTTATATTTTCAAGCCTTCATTCGGGTATATCATCGGCTTTGCAGTGGCTGCCTATGTGACAGGCGTAATTGCCAACAGGGTGGATGTGCCGAGTTATAAACGCTTGCTTGCGGCTACATTCACCGGACTCGCAATCGTTTATGCATTCGGCATGGTGTATCTTTATTTCATAAGCAATTTTTATTTAGGGACACATATAGGGCTGAAAACGCTGTTCATATATTGTTTCCTGCTTCCGATCCCGGGAGATATTGCTTTATGCATAGTATCGGCACTCATGGGCAAACGATTGATACCTTTTATGAATAGAATAAGGAAGTGACATTGGGGACTAATAATTTTTTACAAACACTTTATGATAAAATGCTTGATGGAGCTTATATAACTCGCGATGAAGCGCTTTTGCTATATGAGCAACCGCTTGAGGATTTGTGTAACTGCGCGGATAAGCTCAGGCGTCATTTTTGCGGGGATAATTTCGATATATGCACCATCATAAACGCAAAGAGCGGGCATTGCAGTGAGAATTGCAAGTTTTGTGCGCAGTCGGCGCACAATTGCACCGATGTGCGCGTTTATCCCCTTTTGTCCGCTGATGACATTTTGGAGCAGGCTGAAAAAAACCATGAGCAGGGCGTTTTAAGATATTCAATTGTAACTTCGGGCCGGGCTCTTTCCGATGAAGAGATAGATGCGATTTGCCCGATCATAGAGAGAATATGCGAGGAAATCGGCATTGCCGTATGTGTTTCTTTCGGGCTTCTAAATGAAGCGCAATTCAGAAAATTGAAAAATGCCGGAGTATCCCGAGTGCATAATAATTTAGAGAGTTCCGCGAGGCATTTCGGCAAAATTTGCACAACGCATACTTTTGAGGATAAGGTGGCGGCGATAAAAGCGGCACAGTCGGCGGGATTGAGCGTCTGTAGCGGGGGGATAATGGGGCTCGGTGAAAGCCTTGAAGACAGAATCGATATGGCATTCAGCCTGCGGGAGCTCGGCATAAAAAGCGTTCCCGTAAACATTCTGAATCCGATCCCCGGCACACCGTTTGAAAAAAATGAAAGACTCAAGCCTTGCGATGTGCGCAGAATAATCGCCATTTATCGCTTTATATTGCCCGATGCGGCGATTAGATTGTCCGGAGGCAGAGGCTTGCTGCCCGATAAAGGAGAAAGTTGTTTCCTTTCCGGCGCGAATGCCGCCATTTCGGGAGATATGCTGACAACCGCGGGTATTACCACAAAGACGGATATGGAATTGCTGCGCAGCTTAGGCTACCGCGTGGCATTTATTGAATAGAAGAAGGTGTTGTTATGAGCGGGAATGAAAATATAAAAAACGGAAGCGGCGGGAAGAAAGCAAAATCGCTGTTTATCACGGGCACAGGCACAGAAGTCGGCAAGACTTTTGTTTCCGGTCTTATTGTCAAAAAACTGCATGAGCATGGGAAAAAAGCGGCTTACTATAAAGCGGCGATGAGCGGGAATGTGCGCGATCCACAGGGCAATCTCATACCGGGAGATGCATTACAGGTGAAAAATATGTCAGGAATCGCACAGGATATGAACTCGATGTGCCCTTATGTCTATGAACATGCCGTATCCCCGCATTTAGCCTCGCGCATTGAGGGGAATCCGGTGCAGATGAGGCGAGTAAGAGAGGGCTTTGATGTACTTTCCGGAAAATACGATTATATTACGGTTGAGGGAAGCGGCGGAATCATATGCCCGATTTGTTTTGATGAAGAAAAAATTCGCCTTGAAGATGTGGTGAAAGAACTCGATTTGCAGTCCGTTATCGTGGCGGATGCAGGATTGGGAACGATAAATAGCGTCGTTTTGACCGTAGAATACATGCGCCTGCGCGGCATGGGCATTAAGGGAATTATTTTGAACCGTTACCATGATGGAGACCTGATGGAAGAAGACAATAAATTCATGTGCGAGCATATGACCGGGCTCGATGTGCTTGCGTGTGTGCATGAGGGCGACACGGATATAGATATTTCGCCGGATTTTCTGGCATCTTTGTATGAATAGTTTTGTGAACGGGAGAGGTGATTTTATATGATATGGTATCCGTATCAACAGATGAAAACGATGAAGGAGCCGTATAAGATCGTAAATGCCGAAGGCGTGTATCTTTATACGGAGGATCAAAAACTTATAGATTCCATTTCCTCTTGGTGGAGCGTTATCCACGGATATAAACACCCCGTTTTGACGGGCGCGATCAAGGAACAGGCGGACAAGTTTTCTCATGTGATGCTCGGCGGGCTCACTCATGATGCTGTGGAAAAGCTTTCCGCAAAATTGCAGGAATGGCTGCCTGAGGATTTGGATTACTGTTTCTTCACCGACTCCGGAAGCGTAGGCGTTGAGGTGGCGCTGAAAATGGCGCTGCAATATTACATGAACCGTGCGGACAACGATAAAAACATGGTGTTGGCGCTTGAAAACGCCTACCATGGCGATACCTTCAAGACCATGGAAATCGGTGACGATGAGGATTATCATTTTGTTCTTAAAGCATACGGCAAAAATCCGAATATCGTTCACATTCCGACCGATATCGCCGCTTTGGAGGAAGCCTTCGAAAAATATCATAGTCGTTTGAACTGCTTCATTGTGGAGCCTTTATTGCAGGGTGCCGGCGGAATGCTCATGTACGATATATCTTTTCTAAAGCGGGCAAGAGAGCTGTGCGATCAATACGGTGTTTTGCTGATTTTCGATGAAATTGCCACGGGCTTCGGGCGCACGGGGAATCGCTTTGTAGCGGATTTGGTTTGTCCGGATATTCTGATTTTGGGCAAGGCACTCACGGGCGGATATTTAGGACATGCCGCCACGGTCGCGAGAAAGAAAGTTTTTGATGCATTCTACGATGATAATCCGGAACATGCGCTTATGCACGGTCCGACTTTCATGGGGAATGCCCTTGCTTGCAGTGCTGCGCTGAAATCCATTGAGCTGTTTGAACAAGAGGATTACATGGCGAAAATCAAGCGAATAGAACAAATTACGCGTGAGGAGATGGAAAGCTTCCGCGATGAGAGAATAAAAGAAATCCGAATAATGGGCGCTTGTGTATGCATAGAAGTGCATGACCCCGAGGATATTGCGGGATATCAGGAATTTGCATATGAGCGCGGCGTTTTCAGCAGACCGTTTCTCAATTTTATGTACGCCATGGTTCCTTACATAATCACGGAAGATGAACTGCGCAAAGTCCTCCGCACTATGAAAGAATGGTTCACCCTGAATTAGAGTATGCAGTATGTTATTGAGGCTTTTTGCAGGTGTTGAGCGTTCGCGTTGTTTTCACATTTTGCATTGGATTCATTGACCGCCTGCGCGGTGGAGATGATTATGAAAATCTTGCCATCCTTTTTTTTCGGGAACAAAATAGTTACCGGGATATTGCTGTCGGCAAGTGCCGTATCATATATGCCGAAAGTCAGCCCGACGCCGCCGTATGTACGTCTCATTTCTTCCCTCGCTTCCTCTATGGTCGGCTTCTCCGCGAAAGTGGCTGTAGGGTCGCGGAACTTCGCATCCATAACAGCTCGCTTACGCAGATATTTGATAAAGGAATCAACCATACTGTCAGGCGTAAAATACCCTACATAAGCGGTATGTCCTGAAGTGCTCGCCGAGGTGCTTTCTTTGAAGGCATCCGCATTCGCTTTAATCAATTCACCGATGCTTGCAAGACCGATTTCACCGATATATTCTTTCATATCAGCTACAAGCTCCTTAGGCGTAGTCCTCTCCATCGGCGGCTCCTTCAGCAAATCTTCATTCTTGATTTTTATATTCAGAAATTCATCAACCGTATATTCTTTAGATGAAATCTCGCCTGTATTGATTTTTTGCTGCAAGATGTCGTCCTTTTCAGTAAAAGACATTTCCATATAGGATGCTTTATTTTGATTTGCGAGCGGACTCACGGATTTGGTTTCTAAAAAATAATTCTTCTTATCAAATACGACATTGCTGTAATGTTCTTCCGAGACCCCTGTGTCAAATTTGGAATAGTATTGTACATTATGTTGTCCCGATTCCATCGAAATGAGTTTTTCCGCCAAGTCTTGAGGCGAATTTTCGGCGCTGTCATTGCAGGAAGTCAATCCGAAAATCAAAATGAAGCACAATGCGATACCGGATATTTTGCCGAAATGCTCTGAATATCGAATAAGATTTCTCATTTCTCACCTCCACATTTCCTCGTGAACAAAAACACAATTTGCGCCAAAGTCAGTATCAAGATGCTCGTAGTTTTATTCATATTATCATTATGCGGTTTCATATGTCAAATCAAGAAGATAAGGATGGTATTAAATCTTTATATACCTTGATGCCCTTCCTGCTCCAATCCGTTTAACGGGACCTTTTTTCACCATTGCTCCGAGTACGGCTTCCAGCGTTGTAGAGCTGATATCGGGCGGAATTTTGCATATTTCCGCCCCCTATCTGCATATAATTATCCTCAATATATGCAGATTATTCAACGCTATAATTATGATGTATATTCGTTGCTATGAGAGAGAAATGATGAATGAAGGAGATAATTCCCCGATGGATATTGCTGTGAATCTCGGGCAAAAGACTCAATTTATAAGAGATGTAAGCCGGAGTTGCGACATTGACTATCAGAATGTATGGTTATCGTACAAAAGATTTGATACAATCAAATTGGATAACACGAAGAAGGGATGAGAATCAAGTAGAGAGGAGAAAGGGGATATGAATTTAGGAGAAAAGATATACACTCTACGAAAAAAAAGAGGGCTATCTCAGGAAGAATTGGCAAATTCGATTCATGTTTCAAGGCAAGCAATATCAAAATGGGAGCAAAATTCAGTAGTTATAGATACGAATAATTTGATTAAAATATGCGATTTCTTCAATGTAACAATAGAGGATATGACTAATGAATCCGAGCTTGAGAGCGAGCCGAAAGACAGTAAAAAAGTTAGTAAAAATAAAACAATGATATCCGGTCTCCTCTTATTATGCATACTGTCTATCACCACTTGTTTTATTAAGACATATGACTTCAAAACAAATGGAGTTTGTTTTGATAACCCGTTAAATTATTTATTTGAGTTTCCCTTAAATATCTTATTTTTTATGGCAATATCATTATCGTTAATCGGTATCGTTAAGCTTTTTTATTGAAAAAGGAAAATTGAGATAGTATCATAAAGGCGATAATAAAGAGCTTGAATATGCTAAATGCATTTTAGAAAACAAGGAGAGATATATGAATAATAAAAACAATGAAATAAATGAACTTGTTGCCAATATTCCTACAACCGTAGAACTGCAAGATAAATACCAATTAGAAAAAGAAGAAAATGTGTTTTTAGCAAAAAAATTGATGGTAGACTCAATCTGGAAAAATGCTCGATTAGAGGGAATCAATATTACTTTTGCCGATACTTATGCAATTGTCAATAAAATGAAATTGCAGTCAGCAGATATAAATGATATAAATACAATACTCAACTTAAAACACGCTTGGAATCATATTATTAGCACTTGTGATCTCCCTTTAACTCTTGATTATATTTGTAGCATACAAAATGAGGTTTCAAGAGATGAAGCATTAACATGGGGCAAATTGCGGGATGGCAAAATCGGCATATCCGGAACAGAATATGTTCCTAAAATACCACAAAAAGAAAATGTAGAGCAAGAATTACAAGAATTACTGAAAATAAAGCCAAATACTTATAGGGCAATGAAAATAATGCTTTGGGTTATGCGCAGTCAACTTTTTTGGGACGGTAATAAAAGAACAGGACTTTTGGCTGCTAACAAAGAACTTATCAAAGGTGGGAATGGAATACTTAGCATTACAATTGAAGATTTGCCGGAATTCAACACACTTTTGACGGAGTATTACGATACAGTAAAAGATGATAAGCTCATTTCTTTTTTATATAAAACCAGTGTAAAAGGGATTGAATTTATCTCCAAAAAAGAGTGTGAGAATAAAGAATAAAACGAAGAGTATATGGATACTCTTGTAGCCTAAAGCGGGATTTAATCATGGAAAGTTTTTGGGCAATCGTGTATAATGAGGTACGATAGTTTGTTTTTATCAGTGGCATTTGTGAAGTATACTGAAAGGAATGATATAAAGTGGAAAATGAAATAATTAACGATGAAATGAACTGTAATGGGAAACTTCCGAATTCGAGGCGAAATGATGCGATCTTTATGGTAGTTGCATCGGGACTTATGACTGCACTTATAACGATTGCAACGATGACCGTCAAGGTTCCGATTCCGGGTGCTGCCGGATATGTTCATCTGGGCGATGCGATGATTTTCTTAACAATACTGTTTTTAGGCATGAAATACGGAACTGTAAGTGCTGCTCTCGGCTCGGCCCTCGGGGATATCATCGGAGGATATGCCGTATGGGCACCATGGACACTCGGAATCAAGGGGCTGATGGCACTTGTCATGGGATTGATACTGCATCTTGCATTTAAGAAGGCAACAACGGTTACCAATGCAAAATTCATTCCGCTCGTATATATCCCGGCGATGCTTGTCGGCGGCATAATCATGACTTGCGGATACTATTTCGCAGAGGGCATCATGTATGGAAATTGGGTTGCGGCGCTTACGAGTATTCCGTGGAATGTAACGCAATTTGTCGTGGGCATGATAGTGGCATCACTCATCAGTACGGCACTTTTGAAAACGTCCGCAAAAAAACTGTTTATATACTATTGATTCCGCATTTTGTCATTTTGCCTGAAATCAGCGTTTTTTCATAATGCTTGCGATTTCAGGCATCAGGTCCT
>CAUUCX010000008.1:0-14180 GCA_963543615.1 uncultured Eubacteriales bacterium
GTGCAGGCGCTGTGCATATGGGGCAAGCCTAAATTGCGCGCCTTGCACCCCGACGTTCCCTGCGGGCGCAGATTCAAAAGCCGGCGCAGTAGGATATGAGCTTCCTCCGTGCGCCCCGGAATTATCTTGCTCAACTTGAGCACCGGGCAATGCAGGCTCCCCTTGCGCGCCTTGCACCCCGACGTTCCCTGCGGGCGCAGAAACAAAAGTCGGCGCGGCAAGCTCCGCCAATACCGCCGAGCTCGACAATACATCGGATTTCTGCAATATATATCCCCTGTTCGTGCTCGCCGAAATCCGATATCCGGATTCGCGCAGCGCATTTATAGCTTTCCAAACTCCCGCGCGCGAAACCCCGATTTCTTCCGCCATAAATTCTCCCGAAATCGGATTCCCCTGATTCTTTTTCAAAATATCGAGAACCTTATCCTTAACTGTCATCCGGGCTCCTTTACAAAATATCCAAAATTAACAATTCTTACCGCGAAATTCTCGCGCTTTGCAATCTCAAGAGCCGCGCGCAATGTCGCTCCCGCAGATATGCGACAAAATCCCTCGCGCCTTGTAATATCAAAAGAGAACGCTCAAATATCGCTCTCCTGTGTCGGATAAAATCGCAATGATATTCTTGCCACAAAATCCCCTGCGCTTTGCAATATCAAAGGAGAACGCTCAAATATCGCTCTCCTGTATCGGGTAAAATCGCAATGATATTCTTGCCGCGAAATTCCTCGCGCTTTGCAATCTCAAGAGCCGCGCGCAATGCCGCTCCCGAAGATATGCCGCAAAAAATCCCCTCAACAGCCGCAAGTCTTCCCATCATCGCAATCGCATCATCACCCTTGACCTTGATTATTTCATCATATGAATCGCAATCCAACACTTTCGGCACAAAATTCGCACCGATCCCCTGGATCTTATGCACTCCCGCAATCCCTTCAGACAACAGCGGCGACTCAAACGGCTCAACTGCCACGATCTTTATATTTTCATTTTTCTCCTTAAAGAACTCGGACAGTCCGCTAATCGTACCGCCCGTACCTACCCCGGCAACTACAGCATCCACCGCTCCGCCGCAATCATCCCAAATCTCCTCAGCAGTAGAAAAATAATGGGTTTCGGGATTTGCGGGATTCACAAACTGACCGGCGATAATCGCGCCCTCATTCTTTGCGAGCAATCTCTCCGCTTCCGCAGCCGCACCTTTCATCCCCGCCTCGGCAGGCGTAAGCACAAGCTCCGCCCCATATGCACGTATAATCTTTTTTCTTTCCTCACTCATGTTTTCAGGCATGACAATTATCGCCCGATAGCCTTTCGCCGCCGCAACCATCGCAATGCCAATCCCGGTATTCCCGCTTGTAGCTTCAATTATAGCGGGCGGCACCTTTCCACCGCCCTTCAGCACTCCACGTTCCTCCGCATCGCGGATTATATTGAGCGCAACCCGATCCTTAATACTTCCCCCGGGATTAAAAAACTCTAATTTCAAAAGCACATTCCCGACAGCACCGAATTCTTCCGCCAGCTTACCCGCCCGCATGAGCGGGGTATCACCGACCAATTCCAAGACATTATCGTAAATGTTCATATTTTCTTCTCCACAATTTCCTCGATATTGAACGGCGTTTCCTGATAAACGCAGTAATTGAGCCAATTTGAAAACAACAGGTTGCTGTGTGCTGTCCAACGCTTCATAATTCCTTTTGCGGGATCGTCATCGTGATAATAATTCGCCGGAGGGGCGATATCAATTCCTTTGGCAAGATCCCGCTTATACTCGTCCTCCAAAGTCGTTTCATCATACTCTCCATGCCCGCTTACAAATATAAAACGATTATCATGAGTCGCCGTTATATGTGCACCGGCCTCCTCGGAACTCACCAAAATCGACAAATCCTCAATTTGTCCGATATCCTCACTCTTGTTGTACGCCACACGAGAATGCGGCATGTAAAAAGCATCGTCGAAGCCGCTTGTCAAAATCGAATCCGCGCGCAAATATCCCTTAAAAACGCCAAAGAGTTTCTCATCAAGACCGTACTTGGGGATCCCGTAATAGTGATAAAGAGCAGCCTGCGCCGCCCAACATATGAACATGGTTGAAAAAACATTGCGCCGAGCCCACTCCATGACCTCGACCATCTCATCCCAATAGGCGACATCTTCATAAGACATGTGCTCGACCGGAGCCCCCGTAACAATCAGAGCATCATATTTTTTATCTTTTACCTGTTCCAATGTTACATAGAATTTTCGCAAATGCTCGCGGCTCGTATGCGTGCTTTCATAAGTGCCGGTTCGAATCAAATCGACATGTATTTGCAACGCCATATTCGAAACTCGCCGCAACAACTGCGTTTCCGTGCTTATCTTTGTCGGCATCAAATTGATGATACCGAGCTTAAGCGGTCTGATATCCTGATGCTTTGCACGCTTCTCATCCATCACAAATATATTTTCCGATGCCAGCACTTCGCTCGCCGGCAAATCCTGCGGTACAACTATCGGCATATCCCCTAATTCCTCCTCAAAGCCCGATTCAAATCTTCAATGATATCTTGCACATTTTCAATGCCGACCGACAAACGAACCTGCTCCGGCTTAATTCCCGCGGCAAGCTGCTGAGCTTCGGAAAGCTGCCTGTGTGTCATAGATGCGGGGTGCAATACATGACTGCGTACATCGGCAACATGCACAACAAGCGAAATCAATTCGAGAGCATCGATGAATTTTTTACCCGCGGCAAGTCCGCCCTTTACACCGAACGAAATAACCCCGCCGGCACCTTTTTTCAGATATTTACCTGCGAGCGAGTTGTCAAGTGAAGCATCAAGCCCCGGATATGCAACCCACTCCACGCAATCGTGCGATTCCAAAAATTTTGCAACTTCCAAAGCATTTTCCGAATGCCTGTCCATCCTGACCGACAAAGTTTCCATTCCCAAATTTGTGAGCCATGCATTCATGGGTGACATGAGCACCCCGAAATCCCGAACATAAACAACGCGCGCTTTGGTGATAAATGCGGCATTGCCGAAAGCCTCGGTATACGAAAGTTCATGGTATGACGGGTCGGGATCGGTCAGGCATGAAAACTTCCCGTTTGTCCAAAGATTCAAATTCCCCTTATCCACAATCAAGCCGCCGACACTGGTCGCATGCCCGTCCAAGTATTTTGTAGAGGAATGAACGACCACATCCGCTCCGTATTCAAACGGTTTGCAAAGATATGGTGTCGCAAATGTATTATCAACTATCAAAGGTAGACCATGGCTATGCGCAATATCCGCAAGCCACTCAATATCCAGAACCTCAACCCCCGGATTTCCTATCGTTTCGGCATATATAAATTTAGTATTCGAATCCACAAGCGAAGCGATCTCTTCAGCATTTACCGCTCTGGCCGCCTCACTTCGCCCGTAGTTTACAAAACGCGGCTCAATATTGAATTTAGGCAATGTAGATGAAAATAAATTGATTGTTCCGCCGTACAAATTGCTCATCGCGATAAAATTCTCACCTGCGCCGCAAATCGTCAGCACTGCAAGCGTTATTGCCGCCTGCCCCGATGAAGTCGCGATAGCGCCCACACCGCCTTCCAAAATCGCAATCTTTTGTTCAAGCGCTTCCACTGTCGGATTCGATATGCGCGAGTACATATGCCCCGCGGCTTTAAGGTCGAACAGATCCGCCACATCGTCCGCGCTGTCGTATTTATATGTGGTGGATTGATAGATCGGCAAAACCCGAGCCTCCCCGTTTCCGGGACTGTAGCCCGCCTGCACGCACTCCGTTTCAAGCCTGTATTTGCTCTTATTGCTCATACTGCCCTCTTTTCACAATACGGCAATCGGGGAATTAAAGAGAAAATTCCCCGAATATCCGCTTATACCTTTACCTTATACGGGAACAACCGCACCCTTGTACTTCTTATTTATGAAATCCTTGATTTCCTTGCTGCCCAAAACTTTAGCAAGTGCTTTGACAGCCTCTTTATCTTCATTTCCCTCTTTAACGCAGAGAACATTTACATATGCAGTTGTCGCAACTGAATCCGCAGCTTCCACAGCGAGTGCATCTTTCATGGAAAGCCCGCTTGCAAGTGCATAGTTTCCGTTTATTACCGCAAAATCGACATCTTCGATCGCTCTTGGGATTGCAGCCGCCTCAAGCTCGATTATATCCAGCTTTTTAGGATTTTCCACTATATCCCTCTTGGTTGCAAGTATCCCCACACCCTCCTTGAGCTTAATCAAACCTTCCTGCTCCAAAAGCAACAAGGCGCGCGCCTCATTGGTCGTATCATTGGGAACGGCAATTTTTGCAGCCTGCGGCACTTTTTTAAGATCATCGGACTTGCCCGCATAGATGCCGAACGGCTCATAATGCACATTTGCCGCCGTCACAAGATGTGTACCTTTCTCGCTGTTAAACTCATCCAAATATGTCTGATGCTGAAAATAGTTCGCATCTATATCCCCGCTTTCAAGCGCTGTATTCGGCTGAACATAATCGGAAAATTCCACAATCTCCAGATTATAGCCATCTTCCTCCATCAGCTTCGCGGCCTCTTCAAGTATCTCCGCATGCGGCACAGGAGTTGCCCCGACCTTAATTGTTATCATATCTCCATCGCCGCCGGATTTATCGCCGCACGCCGCAAATGATGCCAACACCAAAACTGAAATAACAACAACTGCTAAAATCCTTTTCATCTCACAACCTACCTTTCATACAAACCGTACATTCCCTTACACTGACAATTTACCTTATATTGACAAATCTTCTTATCCTTATCCTGATATTTTTTCCTCCACGTCTAAAGAAAATCACTTGCGTTTATCCGTCTTTTTCGCAATGAACATGCCGACCTCCTGAAGAATCTGCACGATTATCACGAGTATCAATATTATAATCCACATCGTTCCGGTTTCCCAGCGATAATATCCGTATTTTACAGCCACATCTCCAAGACCGCCGCCACCGACTATTCCCGCCATCGCCGAATAGCCTAATATTGTAATCGTCGCAACGGCACTGCCGATGAGTAGGGAGGGTTTTGCCTCGGGCAACATGACTTTTGTAACGATCTGCCATGATGAGGCACCCATAGATTGAGCCGCCTCAATCACGCCGGGATCGACTTCTTTAATAGATGCTTCCACCAATCTCGCGATAAACGGCGCAGCCCCTACAACGAGCGGAACTATCGTAGCCGTCGGACCGATGGAAGTTCCAACGATAAATCTCGTAAATCGCATCAGCGCAATCATGAGAAGCAAAAACGGCACGGACCTGAAAAAATTCACCACTATTCCGAGCACCCCGTTTACTATGCGCAGCGGTTTTATCCCGCGCTTATCGGTCAGAACCAGTATTATACCCGCCGGAAGTCCGATCGCATAGGCAATCGCCGTGGAAAGCAATGTCATATATAATGTGGCGAGGAATTCTCTGAAAATCAGCTCAACCAATTTCATTCACCTCCTCGAAGTTCACATCATGCATTGCGAGATATTCCATAATATCGGCAATCTGTTCCGCATCATCGGGAAGCTGCACAAGCATCTGTCCGACAGCCTGTCCGCCGATGTCCTGCGTATTCGCAAACATTATATTGACCGGAGCCTGACAAGCAAGAGTCATATTCGAAATAACCGGCTCGTAAGAAGATAAGCCGTCAAAGACTATACGCAGCATCTTGCCGGATTTTTTATTTGTATCCGACACAGCTGCAACCGTATTTTTAGCCTTATCGCCGGGGTAGACTAAAAATTTTGCCGCCGCGGTTTTCGGGTTTGAAAATATATCGACGACATCGCCGAATTCCGCGATCTTCCCGCCGTCTATTATGGCAACTCTGTCACATATCTGTTGAACGACTCGCATTTCATGCGTTATAACTATAATCGTGACCCCTAACTTACAATTTATTTCCTTGAGTAGTGCCAATATGGATTCTGTTGTTTTCGGATCAAGTGCCGAAGTGGCCTCATCACACAACAAAACTTTCGGATTTGATGCAAGCGCTCTTGCTATGGCAACTCTCTGTTTTTGTCCACCTGAAAGTTGTGACGGATACGCGCCCGCCTTTTCTTTCAAATCCACCAAACCCAGCAGTTCCATCGCCCTTTTCTCCGCCTCTTTTTTAGGCGTTTTTGTAAGTTCAAGAGGGAAACACACATTTCGCAATACGGTTCGCTGCATGAGCAGATTGAACTGCTGAAAAATCATACCCATGGATCGGCGGGACTTATTCAAATCGGAATCGCTGATCGTCGTAAGATCGCGCTCCTCAAACATCACAGAACCCGTCGTCGGGCGCTCCAGCAAGTTTATGCAGCGCACCAATGTACTCTTGCCGGCACCGCTCATGCCGATGATTCCGAAGATCTCGCCCTTTCTTATATCCAGATCGATCTCATCGAGAGCCTTGAAAACATCGCCTCCGTCGCCAAATTCTTTTGTCAGCCCTTTCAATGAGATAATTACGGCATCATTCCCCAATCATATCCCTCCCAAATCAGCTCCCTGACCTGCATAAATCCTTATGCCTCATGAAAGCATTGACTTTATACATATATAAAAAATTACAATGTCGCTTCGTTTCGTGATCGGCACTGCAACCGCACTTATAACAATAAATTATACTAAATTTTCGCCGAGATGTAAAATATTCCGACCCTCAATCATTTCGGATATGCCCGCCATATGCGCCATGGCAATGCCGTAATTTGTAATCGGTACCGACTGCGAAAGCGCCGCATCAATTTTGGAAAGAACGTATTTTCTATTGAACATACATGCACCGCAGTGAATTATCAGGGTGTAATCCGACAGATCATTCGGGAAATCATTCCCGTTTACAACTTCTATATTCAAATTCCTGCCCGTATATTTTTTTAGAAGCGCGGGCAATTTTTCGCGAGATATATCCCCGTCGAGCGGATTATGCGTACACGCCTCAGCAATCAGAATGCGATCTCCCTCTTTGAGCCTGTCTATTTCCTTTGCTCCCGCCCAAAAGACATCAATATCTCCCTTATATCCGGCGAATAATATCGAAAACGAGGTCAATTTGCTGCTTGCCGGCTTTTTTTTGCTGACTTCCGGAAAAATTTGCGAATCCGTTATTATGAGGCTTGGCGGTTTTGCAAGTGCATCCAATGCTCCATTCAGGCAATCGGCGGTACAGCATATTATCGTGCATTTGTTCTCTAAAAGATCGCGAATGGTCTGCACTTGCGGCAATATCAACCTGCCTTTGGGTGCTTGAATATCCTGCGGCATAACGAGCAAAACCGTATCGCCCTGCTCTACCAAATGCCCGCAGATGGATAGCTCTTCAATTTTCCCTGCAAGGAATTTAAGAGAATCCGTCAATTCGGAGATATTCTCTTTTTTCTCGGCACTCATGAAAATCGGATTAATTTCAAGTTCGCCGCAAACCCGCTGCCCGAATTCATCAAGACTTGCCGCATCCTCTGCTGTATCAATCTTATTTATAACCACCGCATAAGGTGTTTTTCTCTTTTTGAACTCTATGATCCATTCCTTTTCCTCTGCAAGATCCTGCGTGCAGTCACTTCCGTCCAGGACGAGCACCGCGATATCCGTCTTTTTCAAAATATTTTTGGTTGCGGCGATGCGCTGCGCTCCGAGCAGCGTGCGATCATCAAAACCCGCCGTATCTATCAAAGCAACCGGACCTATCCCCGCTATTTCTATCGCCTTTGTAACGGGATCCGTTGTGGTGCCCGCTTCTGCGGACACTATTGAAACCTGCTGATTTGTAAGCGCATTTATGATGGTCGATTTTCCGGAATTCATTCTTCCGAAAAATGCGATATGCACCCTGTTTGCGAGTGGGGTATTGTTCATAATATCAACTCCAAAACTAAAATCTGAAATCGCGTTCGCCTTTTTCCAATTTCCTCATATTCTTGCTCGCTAATGTGCGCACTTTTTCGTTGCCGATATTTTCAAGCTCTTCTTTTATCAAGGCATTCCCCGCTGCCTGCGTTTCAGCGGAAGCGTAATCGAGCATGTATTCGTTGAGTGTCATCAGTGCATTGGGGTGACAGACATTTCCTATTTGACCGCTCTTTGCAAGCCGCATGAAGCGATCGCCGGTACGTCCCTCCCGATAACATGCCGTGCAAAAACTCGGCACATATCCCAATTTCATCAGCCACATCACCACATCATCGAGACTGCGATTGTCATCGACATCGAATTGTGCTGAATTTTCCTCGGGGCTTTCCTCATGTTCATATCCGCCAACACTGGTTTTTGATGCGCCGCTTATCTGCGAAACTCCGATTTTCAGCACTTCTTCCCGCGATTTTTCGGACTCACGAGTTGAAATTATTATTCCCGTGTACGGTGCCGTGATTCTCACAAGTGCAACTATTTTCTTAAATAATTCATCCGGAATCGCATCGGGGAACATTTCAAGATCGATATCCTCCGCCGGCCTTATACGCGGAACGCTGATGGTGTGCGGACCGACCCCGAAACGCGCCTCAAGATGTTCAGAATGCATCATCAGTCCGATGAAATCATAGCGATATTGATACAATCCGAACAACACCCCGATTCCAACATCATCTATTCCCGCTTTCATGGCGCGATCCATCGCCTCCGTATGGTAAGCGTAGTCGTGTTTGGGACCGACCGGGTGAAGTTCTTCGTATCTCTCCTTATTATAGGTTTCCTGAAACAGTATATATGTGCCGATTCCCGCATCATGCAGTTTTTTATAGTTCTCCTCAGTCGTCGCGGCAATATTCACATTAACCCTGCGGATTGCTCCGTTTTTATGCTTAATCGAATATATGGTATTGATGCTCTCTAAAATATACTCGATCGGGCAGTTGACGGGATCTTCCCCGGCTTCAAGCGCCAAGCGCTTGTGCCCCATGTCTTGAAGCGCGACAACCTCGCGAGCGATTTCCTCTTGTGACAGCTGTTTTCTGTTCATATTTTTATTGCCGTAGTGATAAGGGCAATATTTGCAGCCGTTGACGCAATAATTTGAAAGATAAAGCGGGGCGAACATCACCACGCGCTTTCCGTATATCTTGTCCTTGATACGCCTTGCAAGGCCGAAAATTCGTTCAAGCACATCGGTATCGTCACATTCGAGCAGAAGTGCCGCTTCTCTGTGCGTTATCCCGTTCATTGCTTCCGCCTTGTCCAAAATCTCATCTATGAGCTTCGAATTACCTTTGTTTTCTTTTGCATATTGTATTGTAGCCAAAATTTCATCATGATCTATAAATTCCTCCGCCCTTGCAGCTTTCGGATCATACATTTTTCAACCTCCTTCGTTGAATTTGATATTATAATTTACACCGGTATTTTGCCCATGGACTTAAGTATCTGCTCTATCCGAATGCGGTCTTTTTTTATATTATCGACTTTGATGTCCGAGGGGTATATGCTGTAATTTTTACGATATTTCTGCGGCGTTACCGTGCGCATTATTACATTTGCTCCGCAGGAAAAAATCTCATATCGAGCTTCTTCATCCGCAACCTCAAGCGCGGTCGTTGCAGGAAGATTCGCATAAGGAAGCATCAATCTGGCTAAAGCTACCGAACGCTTTACGAGTTCGGAATCGCCTGTAGGCACTCCCGCAAGCGAGGTATCGGGATGCGGAACAAAAGGACCTATCCCCGCCATATCGCAAGGGATGCTTTGCAGCAATAAAAGATCATCGGCAATCGTTTCGGCGGTTTGCTTAGGAAGACCGATCATAAAACCGCTGCCCGTTTCAAATCCGAGATCTTTAAGATCCTCGAGGCACCGTTTTCGCTGGCGCAGGCTCGCATTGGGGTGAAGCTCATCGTATATTTCAGGATCGCAAATTTCATGTTTGATGAGATAACGATCCGCACCTGCATCGCGCAAAAGTTTATAATCATCTCTGTTCATTTCACCGGCGCTGATGGTTACGGCAAAAGACTCATCGCCTATTTGCGATTTTATATTGAAGACTATTCGGGCGATTCGTTTTGCAGTAAATTCGGGATCTTCTCCCGCCTGCAATACCACCGTAAGATACCCTGCATCATATGCAGCTTTTGCCAGTGATTCAATTTCCCTATCTCCCATTCTGTATCGAATCAAGCTGCGATTATGAGCGTTCAGCCCGCAATATTTGCACTCACGAATGCAATAATTTGAAAATTCGATTATCGCCCTAAGACAGACCTCATCACCATGATATTCCCTTGTCACTTCATCCGCCAATCTGTAATATTTCGAAAAATCTTCCGCTTGCAGCAGGCTTACCAGCTCTTTTCGAGCGGGTCGCCATGCCGGGTTAGCCTCCGCAATAAGAGCGTTCATCTGTTGATCTCCCAATCTTAATCACCAAGACCCCTTGCATACATGACTTTAGCACTAACCCCCGGCAGTTTGCCTACTTTGCCGCAGAGCGAGTTGATTTCATCATTTGTCGCATCAACGATTATGCTTATTACATTTATGCCCCTCTCACGATAGGGCACGCCGAGCCTGCCGACAACCGAATCTCTAAACTCATGCAAAATTGCGTTGAGTGCATCTGCCGCGGTGCTATCGCTAACGATAATGCCTACAATAGCAATATTATTGTCTTTACTTGATTTGCCGCCTTTGTTTTCCATACAAACCTCATTTCCCATGATTATCACCTCTCTTCACAAATTAAAAATCCATTTGGGAATCTCCGGAAATCACACGGTATACGAAAAACGCACCCGTGGAGATATGCCACGAGTGCGCATTGCTTGCCTTGCTTCTTTATGACATATCTTCACAATAAGGAAATCCCTTACAGCACAACCTACATGTTTAGATACATATGTAGTATACCACAGTTTTAATAAAAATCACGCCTTTTTATAGACCGTTTTACCGCCAACAATAGTCATGAGCGGGCGCACTTCCTTTATCCGCATAGGGTCGATTGTAAATATATCCTCATCAAGCAGCACTAAATCGGCATAGTATCCCTCTTTAATGCGACCCTTGCGATCCTCCATAAATTCAAGATATGCGGATTCATATGTATATGCATCCACAGCTTCATAGATATCCACCGCTTCGGCAGGATAAAATCCGTTTGCGGGGGATCCTTTTTTATCCTTTCTGGTTACAGCCATGTATATATTTGCAAACGGATCGAAGAATTCCACCGGGGCATCCGTGCCGTAAGCGACATGCACACCCTTATCCTTTAGACTCTTGAATGCGTATGATGTAGAAGACAATTCTCTGCCGCATCTCGCTTCGACTACATTCATATCGTAATCGAGGAATATCGGCTGTGCCATAACGCATATTTCACTCTTTGCAATGCGTTCGAGCAAGGCTTCATCGGTAATCTGACAGTGCACCAAGGCGTGCCTTAGGAGATTCCCTCTATCCGCAAATGCCTGCTCGTAACACTTTATCGTATCCTCGATCGCCTTGTCGCCGATGACATGTGTAATCACCTGTATGCCGTTTTCTTCCGCAAATCGGCAGTATTCCTCCATATCCTCGGCTTTAATCCACTCTCTGCCGAAGTTCCCGGGATCATCTGCATATTCGCTTCGCATGAGGGCTGTTCTCGCCCCCAAGCTACCGTCTTTGAAGAGTTTTAGAGGTCCCAAGCTGAGCCATGAGTCCTTATCTTCATTGTACTTTGCGAATTCGCCCTCTGTGACATATTCCCTAAAATCGTCCAAATTATTGAAGCATACCTGATGGCGAAAACGCAGCAGTGCCTCCCCTTTATCGTATATATCTCGGTACATTGCAAATGCGGCGGGACCGTCCATAAATGTGGTTCCCACATCGTTGCTCTGTACGGAAGTCAAACCGTAGGATACCGCAAGCTTCATCGTCTCCAGTATCATTTTGCGCCTTTCCTCCATACTGAAGTCCGGGATTACATCTTTTGCAAAATTACAAGCATTGCCGGTATATACACCGCTGGGATAACCATCGGGTTCACGCAAATATTCGCCGTCAGGAAACTGCGGACTGTGTGCATCCAATCCGAGGATTTCTATAACTTTCGTATTGGACGAAACTATATGCCCGCACACCCGCTCCAAAACTATCGGGATCTCCGTGCTTATCAAATCCAAATCATGTCTATCCGGGATTCGTCTCGTGCTGTCGGTGAAGAGATCCTGATTCCAACCGATTGCATGTATGCCGTTTTTAACCCGCTGCGGATTTTCCGCCATGAACTCTCGGCAGCGCGTGATAAGCTCGTCGATCGAGGAAACATCGTCTATTGCCACCTGATTCATGGTCTCGCCTGTCTGCATGAAGTGCAGATGTGAGTCATTAAATCCCGGAATCAGCGTATGCCCGCCACAGTCTAACTGCTCGACGCCGGGATATTTTCGAATGAGCTCCCGGGATTTTCCGATATCCTTTATCAACCCGTCGCTGATATATACGGCCTCCGCGAAATCATCTCTGTTCAGATAAACCTTTGCATTTAATAAGAGCCTGTTCACTTCTAATTCTCCTTTTTCAGCTTGCGATCAAATACAAAGTAAGTAATGAGTCCGAGCAGCGGCACTACCAATCCGGTCACTCCCGTAACGGGATCTTCGATTGCACCCTGCACAAACAGGGCAAAGAAGATTATCGCCGTCAAATATACAGATACGGGATATAACCACACTTTATACGGTCTTTCTATATTAGGGTATTTCTTTCGCAGAATCGGAACGGCGAGTATCGTAAGCACCGAGAAAAACATTGCGGTTATGACAACCAGATTTGTCAGCTGATCGAGATTTCTCAGCAATACGAGGACAATGGCCAATGCGCCCTGAACGAGAATCGGCATGGTAGGCACTTTGTACTTAGGATGCAGCTTTGCAAAAGATTTAAAGAAGTGCCCCTCCTCAGCCATCGCATAATACATACGCGGCTGCGCCATCACAAGACCGTTAAGCGAGCCGAACATTGCCAATATCATGCCTACGCTTACAATCGTAACTCCGGCAGTTCCGAGCACCTTTTTTGCCACCGCAGTTCCAAGATAAAGATCTCCGCTTCCTATCATGGATACGATTTCATCATGAGGCAAAACTTTCATGATTGCAAAATTAAAGAGAGTATACAGTATGGTGATTCCGCCTATCCCTATAATCAATGCAAGCGGCAGATTCTTTTGAGGATTTTTCATTTCCTCCGTTACTATATTGAGATTAGTCCACCCCTCATATGCCCAAAGCGTGGCGACAACGGCAATTGCCAGCATTGCAAACAGATGCGTATTTTCAGCCTGCGCATATACCCGGGCGGAACCCAAAGTGAGATCGGGGCTTACCTTGCCCACAAACAGCGCCGCAAACATGACAATTCCAATCGGAACCAGCTTTGCAATCATGGAAAGATTCTGCACTGTTGAAGCAATCTTCACGCCGAACAGATTTGTTATCGTTAAAACCGCTATAATGAAAATCGCCGCCATTTTGATTCCGAATTCTCCGATATCCACAAAGGATTTCGCAACGGTCATTATCGCAATGGATATCGCTGCAAGTGAGCCGGGACCGCCGATTAACCAATCGGTAAATCCTGCCATAAATCCGACTACCGGATGATATGCTTCGTTTAAGTATACCACTCTGCCGCCGGCTCTCGGCATTGCGGTTCCAAGTTCTGCGTAACAAAGCCCGCCGAACAGGGAAATCACTCCGCCGACAATCCAGCAGATGAGTGCAAGACCGCTGTTCATGCCTGTGCGCTCAAGAACATACGAGCCGAGATAGAAAATGCCGGATCCTATCATTATTCCGCCTATAATGCTGACACCACCAAAAACTCCAATTTCTCTTTTGAAATCTGTCTTGTCGGTGACTAAACGTTGTACCTGCTCATTATTATCGTTTATCATTACTACCTCCTGAACTTTCAAGTTTTAAATATTAGCCATTACTTTATTTCTTTCACTATGTATTAATATTTCAATATTTTACCCGTTATCGCTTCTGCATGGGAAAACTCAAAACTTATCCGACTCTGCTCAAAAATTCCGCCGTTCGCTTGTTTTTCGGATTGGCAAAAATCTCTTCAGGACTCCCCTCTTCGAGTATTACACCTTTCTCCATAAACACAACGCGATCCGCAACTTCCCGAGCGAATCCCATCTCATGCGTAACCACCATCATCGT
>CAUUCX010000009.1:0-14050 GCA_963543615.1 uncultured Eubacteriales bacterium
CGTCATCTACGATGAGAATCTTCTTTTTAACCATGTCACCACCAAAACAGAAGCAACAAATACTTTTTTATCAGTATAACATTTCCAAGATATTTGTGCACAAGAATTCAATCAATTGTTTTGGCGTCCAACGAGCGCGGATGATACCAATTATCGTGAATTTATGCTACAATGATGGGGAAAGAGAGGTGCCTTATGTTTATTATGATTAACGATGACAATAAGTATAATTGCGCCGATCAGGCATTCATTAAAAGAGCGGGCGAATACGCGCTTGAAAACTGTGGCGATATGTATTTATTCGCTTACAGCTATCTGAAAAATGAAAATGAGGCGAGCAATGTTGTGACAACGAGCATATATCACAGCATGAAAAATTTGCGCAAAACACAGGCGATGCCGAAGCTTCAAAATTGGTTCTATCAGCTGCTGCTCAGAGCAATACAAAAGTCACTGCACCAAGTGGATATGAAGCGAAATTTTACGGATAATTCTCAAATATACGCTTATATGGAAACCTTGCCGCAAAACGAAACGGGTGCATTTAAATTGTATCATTTTGCACAGATGGAGATATCGGATATAAGTGAAATATTGAACTCAACGGATCGAAAAGTTGTAAGTGCGATAGAAAACGTATCCGCAAGCCTGCGCATCTCTGTGAAGCTGGACGAAGCATCGATAAAAAAGCTCAAGGAACTGAAAAGGATATACAATGAGCCTGAAATCCCGCCTGAACTGCATGATGCCGTTATTGCGGAGCTGAAACGTGAGGAAGAATCATTTTTAAGAGCGAAATATAAAAAAGAACGGGATCGCATTCTGAAACCGTTCGGACTGTTGCTGCTGTTTGCGGTGATAATGGCGTTAACCTCACTTGGAATGAAACAAAATCCGACATTTGCGGAAGCCGTCACACAAATTCCATTTGCAGGAAAGCTCTTGATGCTGCTCCAATGAGAAGGAATCAATACTCCGGTGTGAATGCGCAGTAGTTTTTATCGCCTATATTGATTACTCCGTGTTTCAGTCCCTTATTGTAAAGATCCACCAGCACCGCCTGCAGATTGCCGCTTTCCATGGCGCTCAATATGTTCTGCGGCAGTCCTCTGCATATCAAGGTGTCGTATATATATGCATTGACCGTAACATTTGTAACCTCTATTTTCTTGAAAAACAAATCGGATTCTTTCATAACTTTCAGCATATTAAGGGTGTCCGCCAGCACATCTATTTCCTCCACTTTCAATGCTTTCCCTTCTTCCATACGCCTTATCGTTATGCCGGAAATCAGCGTAAGCTGCGGTTCATCTGCGATTTTTTCAAGAACAAAACCCTCATCATCGAGGATTATATATTTTTCCCCATAGGTGACCGCAGCCGCCGGCTCACGCTCCAAAACCATCAAAACTATCGTTGCGGGGAGCTTCCTCTTGATCCTTACGCTTTTAATATATGGATCCCTCTCCAGGTTTTCCATGAGCTTTCGATTGTTGAAAGTGAAGATATTCCCTCCTGTTTTGCCTTTTGAAATTTTTACAACTTCCTCTTTCGAAAAATGCGCGTTGCCCTGCACTTCTATATGCTTTACATCAAAGAATTCCGAAGTCACGATGAAATAGCCCGCAACGCATAGGAATACGAGCAAAAGGAACGCAAGAAAAGCATTCCTGCGCCTGCGCCTTTTGCGATACCGTATCTCCTTTCGCCGCTTCAGCTGTTCTTCATTGTATTTCGCATATTGCTCCAGCGCGCTTTCATCGTTCGCATGCTGCTCATCCCAGTAATCCATGCCGTTACCGAAAGCATCGAATCCGGCATCCGCGAATTCATCATCTATCTCCGCCAAATCGCGAATTATGATTTCATTACGATCATCTTTCATTTTACACCTTTTTATTCGGGTTTATTCAGCTTGAGTTCCTCGTATATGATCTCCGCGGCATCCCGCTTTATCAGGCGTGCACAGGCATCTCCCATCTCATGCATCAACTCGGGATTGTTTCTTATCCTCTCTATTTCGCGTATCAATGTTGAACGATTGAGCTCCCGCTCCTCAATCACCGTTGCCGCCCCTATATTTGCAGCCGCCATGGCATTGTGGAACTGGTGATTGCGCGTGGCTATTGGAGACGGTATCAGTATGGACGGTTTATTACATACCATTATTTCAGACAGAGTAAGCGCTCCGGCACGTCCTATAACCAAATCCGCCGCATGCAAATATTTCGGCATATCCGGCAAATACCTGATCAGATTTATATTTCCGTCCTCCAGTTTTCGCCCTTTCAAATCGTTTTCGATTTCAGCGTAATGCCTGTTGCCGGTCACAAAATATATGCGTATGTTTCGCATATCGTGGTAGAAACGAACCACATCAAGCATGGCATCATTTATGCGCTTTGAGCCTTGGCTGCCGCCGAAAGTCAGCAGGACAAATTCATTTTCTCCTATGCCAAGCTCCGCTCGCGCCGCCGCTCTATCCGATTCAAAGAATTCCTTACGAACGGGATTTCCGGTGAACACCAGCTTATCCTTATTGCGAAAATACCTGCGCGCCTCGTTGAAGCTGATAAATACCTTTTCCGCACAACGCTCAAGCAGGCGATTTGTAAGTCCCGGATACGCATTCTGCTCATGTATATAACATTTTATGCCCAATGAATGCGCCGCCTCAATCACCGGTCCGCTGACATATCCGCCCGTTCCGATAACCGCATCCGGCGCAAATGCCTCCAGCGTTTCCTTCGCTTTCTTTTTAGCTATATATGCCTGCCTTATCACCCCGAAGTTTTTCCAGAGCGCTTTGCGATTCAATCCGCTTACATTTACATACTCTATCGGATATCCCTGCTGCGGCACGAGTTCACGCTCAAGACCGCGCGTGGTACCGATGAAGAGGATTTCGGCATCTTCATGCTTTTCACAAATTCTATCAGCTATGGCGGTTGCCGCATATATATGTCCGCCCGTTCCCCCTCCGGTCATCACAATTCTCATATAACACCTCCGTTACGTCTTCATCTTTTCAGAAGCCTTTGAAATATTTATCATAATTCCCATACTGCCCATAAACAGCAGCAACGCGTTTCCCCCGTAACTGATGAACGGCAATGTAACACCCGTTGCCGGCATCGACGAAGTAACGACCGCGATATTCATAGCCATCTGCAAAGCGATCATGCAAGTTATACCGCTCCCGAGCAAAAGTGAAAATTGATCCGGCGCATCTATGCATACTTTTATACAACGCCACACCAACATAATATAGACTATGATCATTATGAACAAACCCAAAAAACCGAATTCCTCACCGATTATCGTTGAGATGAAGTCATTCTGCGGTTCAGGCAAATACAAGCTCTTTTGAACGCTGCGCCCCAGCCCCTTGCCCAAAAAGCCGCCGGAACCGATTCCTATGAGCGACTGCACCACCTGATACCCGTCACCGATTGAATCGGCAAAAGGGTCCATAAACGTTGTAAGCCTGTCTTTCCAATGCTTTGCTATTCCCGAGAATACCAGCAGAAAAACACCTCCTGCCGACAGTATGAAAATCCCGAATAAATGTCGGATCCTCAATCCCGCAACAAACATCATCGCGATTACTATGCCGACCACGGTTATCGCAGTTGACAAATTCGGCTGTTTTACTATGAGCGCGGCAAATACGCCGGCAATCAACAGCAATGGCAAAACCCCCTGCGTCAACGAATGTATGCGCCTCGAATTTTTCGATAAAAACGCCGCAACAAAAATTATGAGCGACATTTTTGCGATCTCTCCCGGCATAACGGTAATCGGGAAATTTTCGATACCCAGCCATCTGCGCGCGTTGTTTATCTCGATTCCGAGCGGCGTAAAAATCAGCAGCAGCAAAATGAAGCTCAATATCAAAAAAGTGGATGCCAAAGGTCTATACGCTTTATACGGAACCCTCGAAGTTATAAACATTAAAACTGCCCCGCCAAACGCCCATACCAAGTGCCGCTTCAAAAAATGATATGGATTGTCGAATTTATGGATAGAGGTATAATAACTTGCGCTGAACACCATAATTATCCCGAAAATAACGAGCCCTACGGTTAATACAACCATTAAAAAATCGGCAGAACCTTTTACATGTCTTTTCCGCTCCCGAAGCTCAATATTTGCCGCCGTAACACTTCTATCCACTCCGTGCACTCCCTCATTTCAACGCTGAAACTCTGTTTTTGAAATCCTCACCGCGTTCTTCAAACGAACTGTACATATCAAAACTTGCACAAGCCGGGGATAGCAGGACCGTGTCACCCGCCTTTGCAAATTCATGCGCTCTCCTTACGCAATCCTCCATATCCTTACATATCGTAATCTCGCTGTATCCGTTTTTTTTCGCCGTTTCCGCAATTTGCTCCGCCGTTTCGCCCATCAAAAATGCATGACATACATTCCCGGCAAACGCTTCAACAAAATCGGAAAAATCCAGTTTTTTATCCGAACCGCCCGCTATCAAAATCACATTCCCCGCAACCGATTCGATTGCCCTGATTGCCGCTGCGGGATTCGTCGCCTTAGAATCGTTCACATACTGCACCCCGTCAACAATTCCGCATTTTTCCATGCGATGCGCAACGCCGTGAAATGTGCGCAAAGTTTGAGCTATAACAGCCGGAGCGATCCCCGCAAAATATGCAATAGCAACCGCAGCAAGGGCATTTTCAAGATTATGTCTGCCCGGAATGAGCAGTTCATCTTTCGAACATAAAACTACGGATTCCCCCGCCTCATTCACGAGCATGATGTGACTGTTTCGCACGAATACGCCGAATACGAGTTCCCGAGTGCTGCTGAAAGGAACCACGCGTGCTCTTGAAAGCGATGCCGCAGCATAGGCGACCGGATCATCGGAATTGACCACAAAATAATCATCATCCGTTTGCTTGTGAAAAATTCTTGACTTTATCTCCGCATATTTTTCGAGATCCCCATGCCTGTCCAGATGATCGGGCGCTATATTCAAAATCGTCGAAATTAGCGGTTTGAAATCGCTCACCGTTTCAAGCTGAAAGCTGCTGACTTCGGTTACAAGCCATGAATCTTCAGGGAGACTTATTGCCACCGAGACGGCAGGAACACCGATATTTCCCACAACATACGAATCCTTTCCCGCATTTTTGAAGATTTCTCCCACAAGAGCGGTAGTTGTGGTTTTCCCGTTGGTTCCGGTAATTGCTACGAATTTTGCATCGGTCAGTCTATAGGCAAGTTCCAATTCTCCGAGGATTTCAGCGCCGTTTTTCGAAGCGTTTTTAATATATTCAAGCTGCGGAGAAACCCCGGGACTCAAGACCAAAAAATCGAATTTCCTATCTGCATCCGGGAACTCTCCTAAATATAATCCCACACCGGCTTTTTCCAAAAATGCAAGCAAATTCTCATCCAGCGCTTCCGGTCCCGCCGAATCATGTACGCACACATCCGCACCCTGCTTGAGCAGTGCCTGCATGGAAGAACGTCCGGATTTTCCCATCCCGATAACCAATACTTTCTTTCCTGCAAAACTTTCCATAGAAATTCTCCGAATTCAATTACAATCAGCGTTTAATGATGAACCCCGCAAAAGGCTCGATATCACAGAGCTTTACCGCCTATCCACATTGCGATCAGTGTTACGATGCAAAAGAGTTGTACAATTCGCACTTCACTGAAATTCATCATCTCAAAATGGTGATGTATGGGTGTCATCTTAAACACCCTTTTCCCCGTAGTCTTGAAGCTGATAACCTGTATGATCACCGACAAGACTTCTATCACATAAACCACCCCGATAACGGGAAGTAATAATTCCGCATTAAACGCAATTGCTCCCACCGCAAGCCCGCCGCCCAGTGCGAGCGAGCCCGTATCCCCCATAAAAATCTTTGCGGGATTTTTATTGAAAAGCAAAAATCCGATGCACGCTCCGAATACTGCGATAAAGAACAGCTGCACGCCAAATCCCGCAGGCAGCGGCAAAAATGCGAAGCTGAGAGCGACCAGTGCCGTTACCGAACTCGCCAGTCCATCGAGTCCGTCCGTGAGATTCACGCTGTTTGCCATTGCCACCATCACGAATACCAAGAACGGTATATACCGGATCCCCAGGTCGATACTCCCTCCGTTAAACGGGATCCACACCGATGTACCGTATCTTAAGCGCGCAAGCCATATCGCGAAAACTATAGCGACTGCAAGTTGTAAGGTGAATTTTTGCCATGAACGCAAGCCCAGATTATTGCCACGCAGGAGTTTCATTGAATCATCCAAAAAACCTATAAGTCCGAATCCCAGGAATCCTAAAATCACCGGCAATACTTCGGTATTGATATTTCGAGTAATCAGCAGAGTGATCACAACACCTAACACTATTGCTATTCCGCCCATTGAGGGCGTTCCCGCCTTTTTTTGATGCGCCTGCGGTCCGTCTTCACGTATATGCTGCCCTATTTTTCTTTTGCGTAAAATCGGTATCATCGCATATGTCAACCCTGCCGTGATCAAAAGTGCGGACAGCGCCGTCATAAGCATTTCGGAATGCGAACTGCGCAAAATTCCATCAAAAATATTCAATCTATCCTATCTCCTTTAAGTATTCCGCTATTTCCTGCAAACCCATGCTGTTTGAAGCCTTTATCAGAACTCTGTCACCCTCGCGGATTATCGAAGCCAATTTTCCCATGAGTTGATTTTTGTCCTCAAAATGCATGACTTCCAAAAGATCATCGCTTGCCGTATCCGCAGCACCACAGGGTTCACTGCAAGTTGCATTTCCGGATTTCGCAAGCGAAGCAAGTGCTTCAAGCGGATTTGAGACTCCTAAATTAACCGCTGAAGCGGCTCCTGAAAAAATATTCGTCGCCATATGCCTTGCGACACCGTAACCGATATCTTCAGCCAGTTCACCTACCGTAATTATTAAATTTATTCCCTTTTCCGCGGCATATTTGCCGACAGCTTCATGCATCTCCGATGAATCTTCGCCCAATTCGTACATATCTCCTAAAATCGCAACTCTGCGAACTGCGGGAAGTGCGGCTAAAACATCTATTGCCGCCGTCATGGATTTAGGGCTTGCATTGTAGCTATCATCTATGATATCTATTTTGCCGAGCTTTATGCAGCTAAGTCGTCGGCCGGTCAATTCAACATCGTTTAAGGCTTTCGCCGCACTGTGCAGGTCGATTTTTACTTTCGATCCTGCATCTGAATTTTCAATTTCCTGCACGCAGCATGCGGCAGCCATTGCAAGCGCGGCATTTTTTGCATTATGCACGCCCAAAACGGGAAGTTCGACTTCTGCATTGTCCGCCTTGGTACTGACTATAAATTTTATACCTTTTTCTCCAAATTCGCAAATATCGGAAATGATATAATCACAGGATTCCCCCGAACCGACCTTTACAAGTTCGCCTTTAAGATCCGGCACCGTCCGCCCGATGGCTTCATCCGTGAGCAAATCACTGTCGGCATTTACAATTAAGATATTATGTCCGTCAAAGCGGCTTGTAATTTCAAGTTTTGCTTTTAATATATTTTCTCGAGTCTTGAGATTCTCAAGATGCGATTCTCCGATGAGCGTTATAACCGCGATATCCGGCATGACCATATCCGCAAGAAATGCAATTTCACCAAATTTGTCCATACCCATTTCAAGGATTAACACTTCCGTGTTTTCCGGCATAGCGAGCACCGTAAGCGGCAAACCGATATGATTGTTGAAATTCCCGTCATTCGCATAGCTTAGTGCAAATTTTGAACATATTTGCAGCAGCATATCCTTTGTCGAAGTTTTCCCAACGCTGCCGGTAACACCTATCCTGATCGGATCAACTTCCGCCAAATAACGCCGTGCCAAATCCTGCAAGGCTTTAACGGTATCCGAAACCTGAATCGCGAATACCCCTCGTTCCTCACATAAAGCCTGCACATTCTTTGCAAATTTCCCCTCATCGGAAAAGAACACCGCCCTTGAACCGGATTCAATTGCATCCTGCAAAAAATCATGCGCATCGTATCGTTCCCCTATTATGGGAATAAATAAACTGACCTTATCAATATTCCTCGAATCGATAGAAATGCCCGATATCATGATGCTTTCTGCGGCTTCTTTCCCTTGTGGAGAAATGAGCTTACCACATACAGCTTCTGTGATCCATGCCAAATTTCGTTTCATGCTTCCTCCGTGAATTTTATCCGAAACATCTGTCGTTTTTCAGTTTTCCATAAACAAATCCCGCTCACCTTTTAACGCTGAGCTCTCTTATTGTTTGTATATAAATACCGTGCCCCCCTCCGGAATCCGTTCGCCCGGCTTAGGATATTGATCTGATACCACAAAATCTTTCTCACCGCTATCCGCTATCGCTTTATGCCCGAGCGATGATTGTGAAAGCTTGTTTATCGCCTCGCTCGCCTGCATTCCGCGCACATCGGGGACGGTCACTTTAGGCTTTGCCATATTGATTTCATCGGATTTTGTATATCGCGGTTCCACATTCATATATCTGAGCGCACCCGCGAGTACGTTTCGCGCGGGGGGAGCCGCAACTATACTGCCGTAGTGTTCACCGCGAGGATTGTCAATTACGACCAAAACTGCGATCTTGGGATCATCCATGGGTGCCATGCCTATAAATGAGGAATATGTATCATCGGAATATCCGCCGGCAGCGACCTTGCTCGCCGTTCCGGTTTTTCCACCCACGCGGTAGCCCGGGATCATTGCACGCTTGCCGCTGCCCTCGGAAACGACCGATTCCATTATTAGAGCCATCTCGCTTGCCGTTTGTTTTGAAATAACGCGTCTTACTCTTTTCACGGGAATTTTCTTCACCACTTTCCCGTTTGAATCTCTAAATTCTTTTACCAGTCGCGGTTGAAGCAGAATGCCGTCATTTCCGATAGTGCATATACCCGTGATCTGCTGGATCATCGTGACCGCAATTCCCTGCCCGTATGACATGGTCGCAATCCCGACAGGGCCCGCATCACTTTTTTTCTGCAAAATAGGTCTTGCCTCCCCCGGAAAATCAATACCCGTTTTTTCGGTCATACCGAATAATGCCATATAATCATAGAATTTATCCGCCCCCAACCTCAATGCCAGCGTTGCAAACACGGGATTGCATGAATTTTGAACCGCCTGCACGAGAGTCTCCTGACCGTGCGCTCGCGGATAATACCAGCACTTCAAAGTGCGATCGGCCACATCTATGCTGCCGGAGCAATAAAAGCCCTCATTTTGTGAGGTTATTCCTTCCTCCAATGCAGCCGCCGTGGTCATTATTTTAGAAGTTGACCCCGGCTCATATACATCGCTCACCATGGGATTACGCCACATTTTATTCCAGAATTCGATTTGCTGCTCGGCATTCATAGCATCCACTTCCTGTGCCAATTTCTCATCGAGCGGAACGCGCGGAGTGTTCGGATCATAATCGGGATAAGCCGCCATGGCAAGTACATCTCCGGTTTTCGGATCCATCACCACGCACATTCCTCTGTCCGCATGAGCATCAAAAACCGCTTGCTCCAGACTTTTTTCCGCCAAGTTCTGTATCACTGAATCTATTGTGAGCACCAAGTTGAGTCCATTGTCGGCACTGTAATATTTTTCTTTGCCGAACGACAGGCTTTTCCCCGACACATCGGTATTTCTGATCATTCTTCCCGGCAGCCCGCTGAGATAACGATTGTATTCAAGCTCGATCCCGGCAAGGCCTTTATTATCATCTGTCACGCTGCCCAAGACATGCGCCGCAAATGCACCGTTCGGATAATGCCTCCTGACATCTTGGGAAATCTCAATGCCGTGCAAGCCTTTTTCCCTTATCTTATCCGCCGTTTCCTTGTCAAGATTTTTAGCGAGTTTAACGAGCGCCTTATCCGCGCTCATCAATCTTATCATCTCCTCTTCATCGGCAGTTTCGCCGATTATTTTTGATAGATTTTTCGCGGTTTTCTCGATTCGTATTTCTCGTTCTTCCTGCTCCAGCTTACCTCCTTCGGAATATATTATATCTCGCGGTCTTGCCCATATGGAATAATTTAGCGCGCTAATCGCAAGAACCTCCCCGTTTCTGTCAAAAATGGTCCCTCGTTTCGCCTCTATCGGGATATCCCTTGTTTGTTGTTCGGCAGCCAATTTCGCGTATCTGTCGCCGTCAATTATCTGTATCCAGCCGAGTCTGAGCAAGAGCAAAAGGCAGATGAAACAAAAGGCGCCGAATAAGAAGACCAATCTCACCCGCATATTATTCATATTTCTTTCCTTCTTAATTTTTCTCATTTTTAGTAAAAACCGGACAGGCTACTTGAGGAGTATTTTTTCTGTCCGGTGTGGGTAATTTATGAAATTGCATTATCATTAATTGTATGCCTCAACCTTTAGAAGTTGCGCGAAACCTTCGGGCGGCTTCTCGTTTTGGTTGGGATATACGAATTGCGATGCATCGGGATAGATCATCCCGAGCTGCTCAATCGCCCTCTGCTCAATAACTTCTATTTTGGATGCTTCTTGAATTTTGATTTTCAAGTTCTCTATCTCCCCTTCTATAACGGCATTTTCTTTCATCGTCGTGTTCAGGTGATATGTAACATTGCCGACATGGGCAACCATTATCACCAAAGCAACGCACAGCACCCCTATAATCAGGATCGATGTGATTATTTTCATCTTATCCCGGGAGGAGATCTCACGATAGCGGTAATGGGCATTGCTCGCCTCACTGTAGACGGGTTTTGTTTCCCCGACACGCCTGCTTGAGTTATACGAACCGTATCTGCCATATGAACCGTATGCATGTTCCGCCATATTCACTTACTCCTCCTTTCCGCTGCAATCTTATGAACTCCAACTCCAACGCAATTTTATGAATTTCGATTTCTCTCCGCTACAATCTCATAGAATTCGATTTTGTCGCATGTTTAATAAATTTGATATCTATTTGCGCTCGGCGATTCTGAGCTTTGCGCTGCGCGAACGCGGATTTTCAAGCAATTCCGTTTCCGAGGGAACTATCGGTTTTTTCGTGATCCTCAACATATCCGATCTTCTTCCGCAGGTGCATATCGGCATCCCCGGCGGACAAATGCAACCGTTTTCGCGCTCGCGAATTTTATCCTTCACTATGCGATCCTCAAGCGAATGAAATGTTATTACACAAAGTCGCCCGCCCGGATTCAAGATATCGCACATGCTGTCCACCGCACTACCAAGATGCTCAAGCTCGCCGTTTACTTCTATTCTTATCGCTTGAAATGTTCTCTTCGCAGGGTGCGGACCGTCTTTTCGCGCCCCCTTCGGAACTGCCGCCTTTATTATCGACACGAGCTCACCCGTTGTCTTGATTTCATGCTTATTTCGGGCACTTACGATGAACTCCGCGATTCGTTTTGCCCATCGTTCTTCACCATATAGCCTTATTATTCGCTCCAGATCAGCCTGCGAGTAGCCGTTCACAACTTCAAAGGCGGAGAGGGCTTCATCTCGGCTCATGCGCATGTCAAGCGGGGCATCCTGCATATAGGAAAAACCCCGTTCCGCGCTGTCGAGCTGAAATGACGAAACGCCCAAGTCGGCGATTATTCCGTTCACTCCGCTTATCCCCGATTCCGCAATCACTTCGGCTATTTCCGAATAATTCCTCTGTACTAAAATTTTTCCGCAATTATATTCAGCAAGTCGCTTTGAAGCGGCAGCTATGGCATCGCCGTCTCGATCCGTACCTATCAGAATCCCTTTGGATGAAAGCCGCCGACATATCTCTGCGGAATGCCCGCCTCCACCGAGTGTCGCATCCACATATACTCCGTTCGGATTTATTTTCAAGCCGTTGATGCACTCCGTCAGCAAAACGGATCTATGTTGGAATTCCATGGCATCCTCCGCTTAAATTCCGTATTCCGCCATCTTTTCAGCCATATCCCATGTAGAGCTCCGCATCTCTTCCGCCTCGCGCTCCCATTCCTCGCGTGCCCAAATTTCGAGTTTATCTATTACCCCCACCGTGATGAGCTCCTTATCTATGAATGCATACTCTCTAAGTTCTTGAGAAAGCGTAATTCTTCCCTGTTTGTCCATCTCGCACTCTATTGCATTCGCATAAAAGTGTCTTACGAAAGCTCTCGCTTTTGAGTCCGATGTCGGCAATTTTGAAAGTTTTTCCATGAATTTGCTCCACTCGCCCATGGGATAGACATAAAGGCATTTATCAATCCCTCGAGTGAGCACACAAGAAGCTCCCAAATCATCTCGGCACTTTGACGGGATGATCATTCTCGATTTTGCATCTATTGAGTTTTGATACTTGCCCATCAACATCGGGACTCCTCCGGCTCACAAAAAGTTGCAAATATTGTTTTAACCACTATACTCCACCACGCTCCACTTTTCAACTAAATGCCCCACCATATCTCCACATTGTCGCAATTCATAAAAGAGTTTTTTTGAAGATACATTTTTACTTTCGCAAAACAGACTATATATAGCCATGCACTTGGCGGCGCGCCCATATGTAGGCTTTTTTCTTCCGTTCTTTGCATATTTTTTCTCGGTATCAAGTGTTTTTAACGGAAAATGAATATCCGTTTTGGAGAATTTGTCGATATCATTTCCGTTTTCGTGTGATATACTGTTACAGTCGAAATCAGACAAAATCGCAGTTAAGAATTCAAGAATGGAGAAAATTATGTCAAGGGATGATATTATTGAAAAAATCAGAGCCATCGCCTCGAATGAGAAGTTCAAGCATGATGCGTATTTTCTTTGCGGGTTTGCAACCGATAAACCGAACAGCGATTTGCTCGATGCATGTGAAAGCTACTTGGAAGCTGTAGATGATGTCAAAATGGAGATGGTGCAGGATGCGCTCAACAGACTTTTGAGCATTATGGAGAAACATCTTGCAACTTGTGCGGAAATAAAGGTTAAGGGCAATATCTTGGAAAATGCCGATGATATAAAGTCAGTGCTGGATAATCGCAATTTGCTTGCCACAATATAAAACGCGCCCCTGCATGAGCGCGCTGTCAAATTCATTTTTTATAATCCGTCATGCCGGCACGGAGCCGCAACGGATTCAGTTTTCTTCTGTCATGTATTGCTCAAGCATGAGTACGGCGATTATAGTTTTTGCATCCTGAATCCTGCCGCTCATAATCATGTTTTTGAGCGTTGGCAAATCGTATTCGTGGATTTCGATCGATTCGCTCTCATCAAAATCGGTTTCACCGGGAGTCAAATTTTTACAGAGAAACAAATGCAACTTCTCCTGACAATATGCAACTGTAGGGTAGTATGTAATCATATATTCAATGGAAGCCGCGCTGTATCCCGTTTCCTCGCGAAGCTCACGCCGCGCCGCGTCAATCGGGGCTTCCCCCGGTTCCAGCTTCCCCGCCGGGACCTCTAATACTGCTCGTTCCAATGCTTTTCTGAACTGCTCTACCAAAACTATTTTCCCTTCATCGGTAACGGGAATCATGACCGCAGCCTCTCTGTGCTCGATTATTTCCCTATATGAAGTCCCTCCGTTTTTTATAGTCACAAGATCGCGCCTGAGATTCAGGATATTCCCCTCGTACAATAATTCCGACTTTAAGGTTTTTTCTTCAAATATCATAATTGCTCCTTTATTTTTTATTTGCCGCTCATTTTTTTTGATTTCTCTACAGCCGCATTAAAAGCTTTTTTGACGACCCCTTGAAAATCGGATGCTTCCAAAACATTTACAGCTTCAATCGTCGTGCCGCCCGGCGAGCATACATTGATTCTGAGCTGTTCAGGGGAAACTCCCGTTTCCAAGACCATTTTTGCCGCGCCCAAAACGGATTGTGCCGCGAACTCAAGCGCCTGCTCCGGATTCATTCCGTTTTCAATCGCGGCATTTGCCAAAGCTTCAATGTACATATATGTGTATGCCGGACTGCTTCCCGAAACTCCGATAACGCAGTGGATCAATCCCTCATCGACCACCCGAACCCTGCCAAGAGTCTCAAGTATATGTTCCACTTCTTTCAATTCGCCGTC